>NZ_DASWWZ010000216.1:0-4908 GCF_036405755.1 Schlesneria sp. | reverse complement strand
TCGATTCCACCGGCCATATTCGAGACCTGTGAGAATCCCTGCTGACGCAACCAGTTGGTCACGCGCATACTGCGGCCCCCATGATGACAGTGCACGATGATGGGGGCATCGCGATGGCTTTCCAGCTCCCCCACCCGCTGCGCAAGTTCGCTCATCGGTATGAGGGTCGTCGATTCAATATGAGCCGTCTCGTATTCGTCACGTTCACGGCAGTCGAGAAACAGGAATGGCTGCTGCGCGTCGAGACGGGCTTTGACGTGCTGACAGTCGACTTCCAAAGGGGCGCTCATTGTTCATCCTTAAACGGCCATCTTCAGCGGGCAATCTGCTCGCGAGCAAACTGACGTGCCATCTTGTAGGCATGACGTAATGCGAAAATCCGGGTTTCCATCTGTTCTTCGGTGTAGTACTTGCCGGGTTCACTGGCGGGCAGCCCGGCGATGGAAATCGTCAGGGGCATCAGATCCAGAAACTCACGATAGCGACGCTGTTGATCGGCTGCTGAGGGGTCGCCACTCGACATACTCTTACTCCTGAACGATTCTGACCTGAACTCGATCCGAATTGACTGAATGACAAATGTCACATCACATGCGGAAACGGCTCCCGGACCCGTCTGTCGCATGTATCAAGACAGAAGGACTATCAACTGCGGCGATTCATGTACTGCTTGATGATGTCTGCCGCCGTATTGGAAGGCTTTTCTTCCTGCTTCGCGCCCCCCGCAGGAGCCGCTGCCGGGGCGACCGTTTTAACTCCCGTATCTTCCGGGTTCGGCAATCGCACCGCCAATTCACCCGAAGGAGCTGCAGCCTCTGGCTCAGTCTCTTCCACGGGAGCCGCGACGGCACCACCGGGATATCCCTGCATGGGCATCATCTGGGGATAACCCATCGGGTAACCCATCTGCGGAGGATAACCGGGTGGTTGACCGTAACCGGGTGGATACTGCGGATAGGCCCCTGGCATGTAGCCCGGCGGCATCTGATAGCCGGGAGGAACCATCGGTGGATATCCGGGATACCCCTGCGGATATCCTGGCATCCCCTGTGGTGGATACTGGAGCGGCACCGGGGCACCGATGATCGCAGTATCCTGCGTTGGCATGCCGGCTGCCGCAGGGTCGCCATAGGCGGGCAGCTCGTAGCTGGTTTCGGTCTCGACCGACGAAGCAGGCAGCTCGGTGGTCGAGAGGCCCGACGATGACTCGGCGACGGGTTCAGGAGCGGCAACCGGTTTCGGCGACGACTTGGCGGTCGCCTGCCGGATGATCACTTCCAGATCGAGCTTCCCGATCGAGACCCGGTCGCCGGACTTCAGATTGACTTCACCACGCAGGCTCGTGCCGTTCACCAGGGTCCCATTCGTACTTCCCAGGTCGCGCAGACGAATGGCGTACTCGTCGATCGAAAAGACACAGTGGTGGCGGCTGACCAGGTCGCTATTGGGCCGCAGATGGCAATCCTGCTCACGGCCAACGAGAAACTTTTTCGTCGTCAGCGGTATTAGTTTGCCCTGGTGCTTGCCACCAAGGATTTTCAGTTCGGCCTGCAACATGAATCAGACACTCCCTAAACTCAGAGGTCCATCAATCGAGATGGGCATCCACTCTCGCGATTGTACATCCGCTAACGGACACGTCGTTTTGAAATGACTTTGGCATGACGACCACGCCGGGGATTTGAAGGGAACGCAATGGCCCGTTCGTGGTTACTGGGAACCACTATCACGCTAACGCCTTATCGAAAGACTGTCAACGAGTATTCGCCGCACCACACCGCATTGACTACCTCCGATTTACACGCGATTCATCCGTCGAACACAATTCTACAGCCACCTGTTTTTCCTGTTCCGTCAGCTCACCAAACGTCCAGTTTTCTGCCACCGCTTCCGCTAATGGAACCGCCAGAACACGAGCCAGATCCGGGGGGACTTGAGCCTCGCAAAGGTCCGCCAGCCCCGCTACGGCCGGTGCCGCCGCAGAGGCGTGCAAAATTAAACTTCCGTGTTGCAAAATGGCTCCCCGCCGACGCCGCTGAGCACTTCCGACCACCTTCTGGCCATGCACGACCAGATCATGCGAATCCCGGCGCTGGAAGCACAATAACGGCTCTTCGCTCAGCTTCGACGAAACCCCGCGAGCGGCAATCGGGAACCCCAGGCGATTCAAACTTGCCACCAGCGACCCGTGCACGATGTCATACAGCTCTTCAGGCACGCTGAACAACTTTTGCGAGGGAGGAACTGTCAGACTGTAGGTCCATTCGCAATCGTGGAGAATCGCCCCTCCCCCCGACAATCGCCGCACGACAGGGAGCTTTGAAAGGACCGAATCGACTTCAAAGTCAGCCGACTTCTGAAAGTAGCCCAGCGAGACCGTCGGCTCTTTCCACTGGTACCACCGCAGCGTCGCGACCTCCGACGAAATCGCCGACAGCAACAGCGCCTCATCCACGGCCATATTCCAGACACCCGACTGGGGCTGGGTCTCAAGAAGGACACGTAAATGAGACAGCCGCTGCATCAATGGAAAACCTTCAACAGAGGGACCGGACCACTTCGCAGCCCGGTTTTGACTCTCAACCCGCTTCAGAACGTCCCTTCACCAGACGCTCCATCCCGGGAGGAATTCTATACAAAACGATCAGACTGACGATGCCGATCCGGTGAGGAACCCATGAAACCGCTCCTCACCTGTTCTCTCGATCGAACGTCGTCCGCCGACCAGCCCCCTGCTGTCTCGACAACGACCCTGAAGTCGTCTCAAGCCGCCTTCTATTTTACCAATGTCCACGGCAGAACAGGAAATTGCAAATATTACAAAGGTGTTAGTCGCCGGTCCCCCTGCAGAGGGACTTCACGAACGTCATCCGGCCACGTTAACCACGGCCGCGCTGCTTCTCACGCTGCTGCCGCTTCAACTCGCGCTTCTGCTTCTTACTAAGCCCCTTCAGCTGATCAGCGGTGAGTCCCCCACCCGAATCCTCGTCATCCTCTTCACCGCCACCAGCATGACTAACACCGTCACTCGATTCATACGACTCCGTCGACGGATAGGAACTGTTGTCTGCCGACTCGGAGTAGACTTCCTCCTGCTGCGAAACCGGTTGTGAGAAGTGCGGTGCGGGAACTTTATTTCCGTGCGACTTGTGAGACTCCACAAACGCACTACTGTCCACCTCGGCAACAGCCTCCGCCTCCTCTTCGACCCACTCTTCCGACTGTTCGGCTTCAGGCTCCGACCACGTTTCCTCGGCCGCAGACTCTTCGTACGCGGAACCGTCTCCTTCCGTCTCTTCGTACGATTCATAGGCCGAGCCGTCGACCTGTTCTTCCTGCTCTTCAACCTCTTCTTCGTATTCCGGCTGCTTCACCTTCGCACGCGTTTTCGATGCGGCTCGTTTGGCGGGTGCTTTCCTCTTCCGTTTCGGTGTCGCGGCCTCTTCTGTCTCGACCTTCTTCCGCCGTCGCTTCGGCTTTTCAACTTCCTCTTCATCAACGGCGGCGACAGCAGACCGCCGCTTCCAGAACTTCAGGCGACTCGCACACCAGACGGCCGCTTTCCAGAGCACCGACCCGGCACTCGGCTCCGCCAGTTCAGGAGGATCAGGACAGACATACGCGACGATCCGAGCATGCAGCCACAGCCCCAGAAACAACGTCCCGCTGGCGAACATCGGCAGAACCTGCCGAACGGCACCGAAACCACTGATGTTTGCCAGCTCGCCCCGGAACAGTTCCAGCCACGCGGTCACGTACCACAAGGCCCCTGACAGCCGGAGCGTATACAGACTCGAACGACTTCGTCGTAACTCCCGATCCAGCAGCAGCGTCATGGGGAGCATGACCACACACAATGGCAGCAACCAGGCGACCGTTTCGCTCTGCCAGGCAAACCCCAGCATCGGTCCGAACACCTGACCGACCACCCGCTGCAGACCGGTCGCGACCGTCAGTGTCGCCACACCCAACAGCCCGGCCGCCCAGGGCCAGACACGATAACGACCACTGAAATCGAGCTTACACTGAGACCGGTACCAGGTAATCAACAGCCCCAACTGGGTTGCCAGAGCCAGAAACAGAGTGGTCACGACAACCACCAGCTTCGGACGCTCGCCCGACAGCAGCAGTTCCACAAAGGGATTCAGCACCGGACGGAAGGGAAGCGGCCGCGTCAGCGCGACCGTCAGCCCCACAAGCAGCACCCCCACAATCCCCGCATAAATCCAGATCCGCAGTTCAGAGACGGGAACCCACGGTGCGGCGGCAGAGGAAGCGACGAGCTGCGACTGAATCCGTCCTCGCTCTTCTCCGAGGGAGGTTGTCTCCAGAGAAATACCATCGCCGTTGACAGCCAGCCTGCGCCGTCGACGGTCGCCAGTCGAGCTCGACCCGGCAAACTGAATGGGCATGGTTCTAATTCTTCTCGCGGTGATCAAGCGAACTTTGGGGTAAAGCGCGTCTCCGCGTCACTTATCTCAACACTGATTCAAGACAGTTCCGTATCCATGGCATGACTGATCGCGCGATGAACATCACGACCGGACGAAGTTCCAGCCGTCTCTCGATTCGCCTCCAGGCAACTCGACAGGCGTTCGTTCTCCATCGACCCCGCCGAGCTGCAGAAATAAGTTCAAATCACGCGCATCACCCGCACACCCCAAACCCCCTGGTCACCCTGATCAGAATATTTTCCAACGAAGTGGCGAGAACGGGCAACGGGTTCGGTATCCGTTAAGGGTAGCACCGGTTGACCGGGTCTTCCCGGGCTACCGGTGTGCGTCGCACAAGAGGTTTCCATGAGCTCGATTCATTACGGCGGGCGGCACGGGGGGGAGGGATCAGGTGTCACCTCCTCAACGGGCAGGTGCTCTCGTGTTTGAACCGGGTGAGTGAGCATCCGTGATG
>NZ_DASWWZ010000215.1:0-10391 GCF_036405755.1 Schlesneria sp. | reverse complement strand
CACGACCGTTAAGCTCTTGTGGCCGATGATAGTGCTTACAAGCGTGAAAGTAGGTTATTGCCGGGCGTTTTACAAGAAAAAGACCCATGAGCTTGCTCGTGGGTCTTTTTTTACGTACCTGCACAACTTCCGTCGCCCGCTTTTCTCAGGCCTCGACGTCTGGAACGGGCGGGGAGCGGAGATGTTCGGATCGTAGCATCCGTCGTTCGCCGTCAGGGTGCTCCCACCGTTGGTTCTTCGATGGCCGACAAGATTCTTGGCCGGACGCTGGAGCCGGTGCCTTCCTGCTGAGATTGATGACCAGGTGCTGTGAACCGTGACCTCGGATTGAAACCGTCAGTCCGCGAGAGTCGAGTTGGAGTTTGCAGCGGGGGATCCATTCGGGAACGATACGGTTTTGCGGGTGTTTCCAGGGTTCCGCTGAATGAGAAATGCATTCTTCCCATCTTGGGGGAAGTGGATTGCTTCTCTATACTTCCGTTGCACTTGAACCAGAGCTGACAAGGGTGTGTCCTCCTGTCGGCGGATCACCCTTTGCGGGTCTTTTAGAATAGAGTTGGAGCGTTGCGAGATGTCGGAACCGGTGAAGCGAAGCCATATTGAAGAGATCAAGGAAGGGAGCCGCCAGTTAAGAGGGACTCTGGCTGAGGAATTGCTGCACGATCGTGAGTTCGGGAAAGATTCCGAGCAGGTGATGAAGAATCACGGCATCTATCAGCAGGACGACCGCGATTCCCGGAAAGCCAAGAATCCTGACGGGACGGCGAAGGGCAAGCAGTACATCTTTATGGTGCGAACCCGAATTCCGGGGGGGAAAGTTTCGGCCCAGCAGTTCCTGGATCATCTCGACATCTGTGACGAACTGGGGAACGGAACGCTCCGCGTGACCACTCGTCAGGGCTTTCAGCTCCACGGTGTGATCAAGAAAAATCTGAAAGCAGCAGTCAAAAGAATTAATCAGACCCTGCTCACCACGCTCGCGGCCTGCGGTGATGTTGAGCGAAATGTGATGTGCTGTCCCGCACCGATCAAGAACAGCCCCGTTCATGATCAGATGCAGGCAATGGCCGATGCGATTGCCGAGCACCTCAAGCCGCGGACGACCGCCTACCATGAGATCTGGTTGACGGATGAATCGGGCGAGAAGACGAATGTCGCCGAGTTCACCCCTGTGGATGAACCGATTTACGGAAAGGTGTATCTCCCGCGGAAGTTCAAAACGGCGATCGCGCTGCCCGAAGACAATTGCATCGACGTTTATACGAATGATCTTGGCTTCCTCGCTGTGGTCGAGGGAGATCGGATTGTTGGTTACAACGTTCTGGTCGGCGGAGGACAGGGGAAAACTCCGAGTGCCGAGAAGACGTTCGTCGCGATTGCCCAGAAGCTCGCTTTTGTGCTGCCCGAGCAAGTGGTGGGCGTTGCGGAAGCGATCGTCAAGGTGCAGCGAGACTTCGGCAACCGTGAAGACCGCAAGGTTGCCCGGTTGAAATACACGCTCAACAACTACGGATTGGAATGGTTCAAAGCCAAAGTTGAAGAGTACTATGGGCAGAAGCTCCCCGCGCCGCATCCTGTTGAAGTGACTGATGTCGATGACCACATCGGCTGGCACGAGCAGGGAGATGGCAAACTGTTCCTCGGTATCAATATCGAGTGTGGACGGATCAAGGACGAGGGGGATCGACGGATCAAGACCGGGCTGCGGACGCTGATTGAGAAGTATCGCATGCCCACGCGGTTGACGGCGCTTCAGTCGGTGATCCTTTGCGATATTCGTCCGGAAGACCAGGCCGATATCGTGCGGATCCTGTCCGAGCACGGGATCAAGCAGGATCATGAACTGACCCTGCTGCGACGATACTCGATCGCCTGTCCCGCTTTTCCCACATGTGGTCTGTCGATTACGGAATCCGAGCGGGCGCTGCCAGGCATTATCGACGAACTGGAAGTCGAAATGGCGAAGCTCGGAATTCAGCACGACCGAATCGCGGTGCACATGACCGGGTGTCCCAACGGATGTGCCCGACCCTACACACCGGATATTGGTCTGGTCGGGAAGCAGGCTGGCGTGGGGGGAGCCGCAGGCAAGTACACGATCTACCTGGGTGGAAACGCCGAGGGGACCCGCCTGGCCTACATCTACAAAGACTCTGTCCCACAGGAAAAGGTCGCTTCGACTCTGGCTGTGACGCTCCGTCATTACAAAGCCAATCGGATCAATGGTGAAAGCTTCGGCGATTTCTGTCACCGACAGGGGCAGGCCGCCATGCAGGCTCTCGAGGTGGCAACACTCTAAAAGCGGTGTTGCCTCGTGAAGGACGGTACTCCCGATCTCTGATCCCGAGACCGTTTCGCTGTCGGGACGACTGATTGAAAACTGCCGCAATTGAACGTGCTGTTCGGTTGCGGCAGTTTCGTTTGGTCGCAGGGGGTCTCTGCTGAAATTGCTCCCAATCACAGAAACTTGAACTGTCGCCCTGATCCTGAATTATCGAGGGAGGTTTTGGGTGAGGGAAATTCCATTCAGGTTGGGCATGGCAAAGCCCGGGCGGCGGGCCGTACAATCATCCGCTGTGATTGGCTTGGAGAGGGGTATCATGTCAGCTCAGGTGATTCGACCCGACGTCTCAGACCTAACTTTGCGGACATTCTGTCGCGCACTCCATCCCGAATTGTTTGAACGGGGTACCAGTCTCACATTGTCGAACTCCGTAATGCAGTTGGACGTACGGCTGAATGCCTCGGGACACGTACTCGCCTTGCAGACCGCCAGTCACTCGCTGACCGAAGTCATCGTCGATCATCGGGAAGTGGTGCCGACGTTCAGTCGAATCATCGACTATCGATTGCGTGGTTGTAAAACCGAATCGGTCCAGTTTGAAACGGGGCTGCGCTATGACGTCAGTTGCCAATTAGAGCGACTCCACCTGGATATCTTTTTGCGAATGAATGAAGAGCTTGAGCAGGATCTGAACCGTGCGGATTTGTCCATTCGCCTGCCGGCCGCCAATCGAATCTTGCCCGGTCCGCTCAGTCTGATCCGCATGGAAGTGGCACGCGACAGCATTCTGGTGTATGCGTTCCATACGTTTCCCGAGCACAGCGCCATCGTGAAGACTCAGTCTCTTTTTGTGCAGAATGACCTCCCGGCTGACAAATGAGCGCGGTCCTCTCCGTTCCGTCTGCAGCAGGCCAATCCCGCAGGGCGAGCTCACCGCCGGCCTGACTTCTCTTTCACATTCATGCCCCGTTCGTTCGGCAAGCGATCCGCGAACTGACGCTTCGTTTCGAACAAAGCCTCACTGTGGTCGTGGCAAGCGGAACCTGAGTAGTGAGTCGTTCGCTCTGCGGCCTCACTTCGCTCCTTCAACGGGGGGACTGATGAGCGATCAAAGGGAGGACTGATTTCGTATCAGCACTGGTTGATAGTTTCCGGGCGATCTCGGTATGGTGTGATTCGATCGGTCCTCAGCGGTCTGCTGTGAACCGGAATCCTCTCTTTTCTGGCTCCCACGTCATTCGAGATGCAGGAACACCCATGACCAATCTGCCGAGTTCGTCCCGTAGCGCAGCGGGTTCTTCTCGTCGCGGGTTCTTAAAAGCTGCCGCCGCGTCGACCGCGTTTGGGTTTACGATTGTGCCGAGACACGTACTCGGTGGTCCCGGTCAAACTCCTCCGTCGGAACGCCCCCTGATGGCGGGGATCGGGTGTGGCGGCATGGGGGGAGGTGACATTGCCACGTTCACGAAACTCGGAGCCCGGTTTGTGGCCCTGTGCGATGTGGACGAGACCCGCGCAGCCGGGACGTTTCATGCTCACCCGGAAGCACGCCGGTATCAGGATTTTCGCGAGATGATGGACCGCGAGGCGAAAAATATCGACGCGGTGACGGTGGGGACGCCGGACCACATCCATGGTGTGGCCGCGATGGCGGCGATCAAGGCGGGGAAACACGTCTACGTCCAGAAGCCCCTGACCCATACTCTTCATGAATGTCGTGCGCTGACCCGGGCAGCTCAGCAGGCGGGCGTGATCACCTCGATGGGAAATCAGGGACACGCTTCAGAGGGATCTCGACTCACCAATGAATGGATTCAGGCGGGGATCATCGGTGACGTGGCGGAGGTTCACGCCTGGTCTGATCGTGCGGGAAAGCTTTGGAAGCAGGGGATCGGTCGACCTGCCGAGACGCCCCCCGTTCCTGCGACGCTGGACTGGAATTTGTGGCTGGGACCCGCGCGCGAGCGGCCTTACAGCCCGGCCTACGCACCTCACAACTGGCGGGGGTGGTGGGATTTTGGGACCGGTGCCCTGGGTGACATGGGGTGCCACATCATTGATCATCCGGTATGGGCCTTAAATCTGGGAGCCCCGACATCCGTCGAGTCCAGAACGACACTCGACGGATCTGTGCTGGAGAAGAATCAGCCCAACTTCGAGACCTATCCGATTGCCGCCATCATCACGTACGAGTTTCCTGCGCGAGGAAAACTGCCACCTGTCCGAATGACCTGGTATGACGGCGGACTGATGCCACCGACCCCGGCCGAAATGGGACCCGGACAGAAACTGCCCGACAACGGTGTCCTTTATGTCGGTACCCGCGGGAAGCTGTTCCATTCGTCACACGGCGGGATGCCTCACGTGCTGCCTGGCAAATTGCAGGCAGAAGCGGCGGCGGTACCGAAGACATACGACCGCTCGCCCGGGCACTACGAAGAATGGTATCAGGCGATCCGAGGGGGGAAGCGTCCGGTGGACAACTTCGACTATGCGGGCCCGATGACCAAGACGGTCCTGCTCGGTGTGTTATCACTGCGCGCACCTGGGACCCGGCTGGAGTGGGACAGTGAGAACCTCCGCGTCAAGAATGTGCCGGAACTGAACCCGTTCGTGAAGACCGAGTACAGAACGGGCTGGACGTTGTGACCGCCGGTTCTATGGTGTGCTCGGATTGTGACAGACTTGACCAGGGCCCCGCCATCCGTCGCTCTCGCCGGGTGTCCTCGTCGTACCTGACGGTTCTATCTCTGGCGGTGTTCTGTTTCTGCGGCTGTCGTTTCCGGGAGTAAGAGACTTGCTTCTGATATCACCTCATA
The DNA here is from genome assembly GCF_036405755.1 of Schlesneria sp. Lineage (NCBI taxonomy): Bacteria > Pseudomonadati > Planctomycetota > Planctomycetia > Planctomycetales > Planctomycetaceae > Schlesneria > Schlesneria sp. The sequence continues at coordinate 5,288 of NZ_DASWWZ010000215.1, read as the reverse complement.
TTCGAAGGAGAGGATCGATGCGCCTCTTTCAGCTGTTGGCAGTGGTTTTGATCGCCGGTGCGGGAACGATACTCGCCGAGGAGAACACTCTGACGGAGCAGGAGAAAGCGGAAGGCTGGATCCTGTTGTTCGATGGTCACTCCACCAAAGGCTGGATGAGTCCCAAGGAAAAGCCACTGCCTCAAACGCATGTGCAGGAGGGGAGTCTGAATCCTCATCCCTGCGATTACATGCTGGTGCACGAGAAAGTCTGGGAGAACTACTGCCTTTCATTGGAATTCAAGATTTCGAAAAAGTGCAACAGCGGGATCTTTGTACGAACGTTTCCGTTGACGCCGCGCCCCGGCAAGGATGTCGGCTTTAATGGGATTGAGGTCGCCATTGATGACACGACGACAGCGGGATTCCACGACACGGGGGCCTTCTATGATCTGGTCAAGCCGGCGAAGAACGCGATGAAGCCGGCCGGGGAGTGGAATCAGATGGTGATTACCAGCAACCGGAACATTCTGGAAATTGTCCTGAACGGTGAGCACGTCAATCGAATCGATCTTGATGCGTGGCCTGAGCCGAACCGGCGGCCTGATGGGACGATGCATAAATTCGATGTCGCTTACAAGCAGCATCCTCGCCAGGGCTATTTGGGTTTGCAGGATCACGGAAGCGACTGCTGGTACCGGAACATCAAACTGTTGCCGTTGAAATGAGTGCTGAATCAGGGCGTGTCACGCCCATCGCAGCCAGGCGGAGCCTATCACCGAAATGATGGTCGTGGCCGATCCGCAGTGACTCGCACCTCCAGCGCTCGCGCGGTGCTTGCGGCATAAGTCTAAGAGAGAAACGAAGTGATAAAACAAAAAAGCACCGTCCTCGGGTGTGAGGACGGTGCTCGTCGTTGAGGCTGAGGACTTAGCCCGCAGGAGCTAAACCGTCAGGTCAGGGTCGTTAGAATGTTCCCCATCCGTAAGGCAGTTCGCCGTTGTTGCCAACTCCGTTGAGGAAGAAACCGTTGGCACTCCCCGTGTTGGTGTATGGGACGTCGTCGCGGATGAACAGTGGATCGCTGTCCGCACTGGCTCGCCAGACACTCTGTCCCATACCTGGGTAGAGGATGAAGTCTGCGTTACCAACAGGTGCATCGTAGAACGGAATTCGAGCAGCCAGTCGGGTGGCGTTACGGGCTCGTTCTGCACCAACAAACGGCCCGGCTGGGTCAGCATCCCACTGACGTGATTTGACTGTTCCTTCTGCATTGTTGTAGAAGGCAACCAAAGCCTGGTTACGCGATGCGAATCCACCCAGCGACGTTCCGAACTGATCGAATGAACCTGGATCCGTCGTGTTGTTACGATAGGTCAGGTCAAATCGAGACAGTGGATCGCTTTGGTAGGCATCCAGTTGGAATTCGGTCGGGCTCCATGTTCCGGCTGAGGTTACTGGTGTAACGGTAGAGACGAACGAGTGGAACAGGACGTCATCACCGAAGTTACCACCGAGGAAGTTGTTGTCGATTCGGGCGACGACACCTCCGTAACCCTGGCTGGCGAATCCGCCTGGGAAGCTGGCACCGTAGCCACCGTCACTGGTACCAACTCGGATGACCAGGCCGGTACCGGTCAGGTCGCTGTTAAGACCATTGCCGATGACCGTGTTTCCGTCCATCACGAGGTTGAGGTTTGGACTTGAGAAGACACTCCCGTCCGCCACCAGCGGTGTGGTGCTCGATGCCCAGATGGCCTGGGTTGTCGAGGCGGTGTTGACGATGTAGACACCTTCCAGCCTGTTCGCTGCAACATAGTTGTTGGAAATTGTCGCGTTGGTGGTGTTATACCCACGGTTGATCATGTTAATACCACGACCATGGTTGTTGGTCACTTCGTTGTTCACGATCGCAACGTTACTCGTGAAACCACTGTAGCCTGCGGAAATCTGGTACTGAATCGCGTCGCCAAAGTTGTTGTCAACCAGGTTGTTTGTAACAACGATGGAACTGGTAGGTGCCACGTCCATCTTGATACCTGCGTTCAAGGCAGCGGTATTCAGGTTCGCCAAGGTTCCGTTGTAGGTGATTTCGTTCTGGTCGATGGTTAACGAACCAGCACCTGTCACTTCAATACCATTCTGCTGGTTGAGGGTAATCTGGCTATTCGAGATCACCAGACCGACAGTCCGTCCATTCAGGGCGATACCATCCCCTGCGTTATTCGCAATCAGGTTTTGCGTCCAGGTGCCGGTCGTGCCACGCAGGTCGGAAGCATTGTTGACTTGTTCAATCAACTGAATTCCGTTGGCCCCGTTATTGGTGATAGTATTACGTGCGATGTCAGCTCGGATATTGGCATCTGCACGTTCGTCGAACAGGATGCCGTTCAGGCTGTTCGCTACGAAACGGTTATCGTTGATCGTGTAGGTGTCGGTGCGGAACTCGTTCGCTGCAAGGACAGCCAGACCGTTGCCCGAGTTGGTCAGGAACTGGTTGTGCTGGATGGTCATGTTGTTGATCTGACCATCAGCCGTTCGCGAGAATTCCAGTCCGTTCGCTCCGTTGTTGGTGAAGGTGTTGCCGAGGTCCGCTGTCGCACCACCGACAACAAAGTTGTTCAGAGAGGCGAAGACACCCAGGTTGTTCCCTGTCACGGTCATCTGAGCACCGTTGCCCACGTTGTTGGTAAAGGTCGACTGAACCATGGTTCCGGTCAGGGATGAGGCACCCTGCTGGAAGGTTCGCAGGCCGTCGCCGTTGAAGTTCTGGTCTGGTCCGTTAACCGTGTTGCTGAAGGTCGAGTTTGCGACATTCAGGACACCCGTTGAAGCACCCGTCATCAGGATTCCCACACCGGCGTCTGTATTACCGGTGATTTCGTTCGCGGCACGGGTTGTATCACCCAGGTTCCAGTTAAAGCTGGCCTGATCAGGCACAACCAGCTTCACACCCATGCCACCGTTACGCTCCGCTGCGGTACCGATCTGGTTGCCGTAGAACTGGGCCCCTTCGAAGTGACCACCATTCTTGAGAGCCAGGTTGATCCCTTCAGCCAGGTTGCCATTGATCACGTTGTTGGTGAAGTTGCTGGTAATCTGACCGTTCAGACCCATCTGGAGATTGACACCTTGAGTGCCGTTTCCGCTGATGGTGTTGCTGTCAAATCCACCCGTGTAGTTGGCATTGTCGCCGAGCACCACGTTGATTCCGGCAGCGTTCAGGGCAGGGTTCGCAGCGTTCAGTCCGTTCTCGGTAATCATGTTGCGGGCGATGCTGGCTCGCAGATCCTGACCGCCGTTGACGAGAGTCATATTCAGTCCGGAACCGGTGTTCTGGCTGATCGAGTTCTCGTTGATAATCATGTTGATCGTCGAGTTGACCGTCTGAGCGTTGACCAGTCGCACCCCATCGCCGGTATTCAGCGAGACGGTGTTACCAACCAGCGTGATGTTATCGAGCGTGCTGTTCGTGACCGTCCCACCGTTACCGGTGAATTCGATCCCGTGTCCGACCTGGCTGGTTCCGTTGGACTGGATGACAGCCCCCGCAACCGTCAGGTTTGACAGATCCGTGTTGTTCAGGTTGAACTGGATCCCATCAGCACCGTTGCTGGAGAAGGAGCTCTGTCCGATGTTCCCCGTGGTGGCCACGAAGTGGGATCCTTCGGGGTTTCCAGGCAGAGCGACCAGGGTTCCACCCAGAGTAAGTCCACCGGTGTAGTCAACCTGAATCGTCGAACCAATCAGGTCGCTGCCGTAGACGGTTTCGTCTCCACCAGGGGTCAGGTCAAAGTCGTTGTCCCACTGGAAGTTTTCACCGGGAGCGAAGCTGGCGAAGGTCAGTTCCAGCAACTGGCTGAAGTCGTCAATCAGGGTTGGAGGGTAGGGATCAGCACCGGGGACTGGAACCACGGTTCCATTCACAGTCGCCAGACCCGTGGTGACGTCGGTGCCATTGTAAGGTGTGAAGGGGTAATTGGCCCCACCTTGTGTATTGAAGAGCGCTCCGGAGACAGAGGTTGAAGTGTCGAGGGTGAACCCGGTCACGTCAGCCGTGGATGTCCCCGAGGTGTTGATCAGGTTGAAGGTACCCCCACCGGCGGGGAACGTGTTGCCCGTGATCGTGAAGTCGAGTCCTGTATTAACCCCGGTGCCACCACTGCTGATGGTCAGGTCACGCAGTGAAGCGCCGTTTCCAACAATGTTCAGACCATTGCCGGTGTTCGAATTGCTGGAGGTTCCCACGATCTTGATCCCGTCTGCGATGGAGTTGTTCGCAGTGATCAGAATTCCGTCCCCCGTGGACTGCGACACAGAGTTCTGTGAGAGGTAGGTCTCACCCGCTTCAATCAACGAGTTGTTGAGGGTCACGGCGATTCCTTCAGCACCGCTGTTGGTCACCGTCTGGCCCTGGACAATCAGAGCGGTGTTGGCCACGGTTCCCAGCGACAGCAATTCCTTGACGACAGGAACAGGAAGCTGGTTGTTCAGCGGGCTGCTCAGGTTGTCGGTGACTGTCAGGACTTCGACAGGAGCCAAAGCCACATTCAGTCCCAGGTTGCTGACCAGAGTCGTGTCGGTCAGAGAAATATCGATTCCGCGACCGCCACTTCGAGCAATCTCGGTGGGGCCAATCAGGTTGATGGCACCGTTTGCGACATTGTTCATTCCGATCTGGATGCCGTCACCCACACTATCGTTGATGCTCGAGACCCCATTAATCAGTACCGAGCCGTTGGTGACATTGGTCATCTGGACGTTGACGCCGTCGCCGGTTGCCGAGTTCACCGTTCCGGGGCCCGACAGAGCGAACAGACCGTTGTTGACGTTGGTGAAGTTCGCCTGGACGCCAGTCGTGTCATAGGAGCCTGTCAGAGAAACGACAGCCTGATCCATGAACGAGAAGTCCAATCCTGCGATCGGGCCCAGGACGTTCCCTTCGAAGGTGTTCAAGCCCGTCATCAACAGGTTGAATTTGGTGTTGGTACCGGAAGCGTCAACCTGGATTCCGTAGCGACCGTTGCTCGAGGCCGAGGTTCCAGCTTCGATCGAGGTGGTCAGAGTCGCACCATCGAGGGCCGTGAGCGAAATCCCGTCGCCTGCGTTGAAGTCCATGGTATCACCATAGAACAGCAGCAGTGCTTTGGCCGAATCAGAGGCACCATTGCCGATGGCAGTGACGTTCACACCATCAAGTCCTCCGTTGTTGCCGTTGCCGTTGTACGAGTTGCCGATCGAGCGATACTGAACTTCGCCCTCGTCACCCACGTTGATCAACAGGCCTTCCGATCCGTTGAAGTCGACAG
>NZ_DASWWZ010000214.1:0-15206 GCF_036405755.1 Schlesneria sp. | reverse complement strand
TCAGCCGCTCTTCCAGAAACAGGCGGAGGTCCGACAGGCGTTCACGCCGTCGAAGTCGCTGTTCGCACCGACGTGAAAAACTGAGCCGCTTCTGGCGATAGCGTCCGACCGGCCGACGCACTCCGCATGTCTGGCCGGGATGCAGACGATAGCGGGTCAACAGTTCGGGTGAAGCAACGCCATGATAGCCCATCAGTTCACACATGACGGACAGCCAGTGGTCATGGACCCAGGATTGAGGAATGGGTGACAGCGCGCGGATGCAGTTGGCCCTCAAGAGCATCGTCGCACCGAGAATCCGGTCGGATTGGAGCAGCAGGTGGCGGGCGCTGGAGTCGCCCTGCTGCAGAAACTCGTGCGGCGTGCAGCGGTACTGTTCCCAAAGCCGATGATGCTGCGGCTGGCCATCATTGCCGATCATCTCTGCATCGGAGCACGCGTAGCCTGCCTGCGGGTGCTGCCCCAGCAATGCCGCTAGGCGCGCCAGTTTGTCTGGTCTCCATTCATCGTCCTGATCGGATAGCGCAATGAATTCACCCGAACAGCGCTGCAGGGTCTGGTCAAAGTTTGTTCCGACACCCAGTCGCTGTGGATTCTGGAAGAACCGAACGGGGAACGGCGCGACGCGTGCGAAGTCCTCGATCAGTCGGGCTGTTGAGTCGGTCGATCCATCATCACCGACAACCAGTTCGTCGGGAAGTCGCGACTGAGAAAGGTAGCTGTCCAGTTGGGCGGGCAGGTATCGCTCGCCGTTATACGTACACAGGGCGATTGAAATGGTCCCCGACTGTCCCCGGACGGGGTGGGGCGTGTCGCGTAGGGCTTCAGGCGGCATTCAGTGACTCCTGCTTCACTTCGTTGTCGCGTGAAGTATTCATGGGGACGGTCTCTTTCGAGGGCTCGGTCAGGGCTCGGCAGCGAATCGTCTGGGCACCCATTCCCAGGACCTGGCGGATTCCCGTTTCGAGTCCGATCCAGCACCACAGGAGCGAAATTTTGGCAATCCGAATTGCGGTCTGAACAATGTTCTTGCGGCGAAGATGATGGAGATAGACGTACTTCCAGGCTTTCAAGACACCAGCCACGCGCTGGCCGGGAGGAAGTCGTTGCCAACTGAGTCGCGTCATGTGGCAGGCATCGATGCCCCACATCTGCATGGTCTGTCGATAGGTCAGCCGGCGACGTGCACGGTGGTCTGACGTGTAATAGAAGATCGCCGCTTCGTCACCCACAACCCGATTGGTCAGCAGGACGCCCCATAGCCAGATCACATCTCCTGAGAGCATGGGATACTGCTTCCACTCGGGTGCCGTTTGCTGGATCCAGTTCGTTCGGTAAAGACCGTAGAGCCACAGACAGGCTTTGAAGTGTTCTGTATAGACCTGAAGTGTCTTGTCTGGATTCTGATTTGGAGCAGCGGGGATTCGCTCCTGCTGCGTACTACCATCCCGCAGCGTCGTTTCGACCTGGCAGAGGGGCGTTGCCAGCACGGCCGCGGGGCATTCGTCGAGCTTGCGAGCGAGGACTTCCAGGTAAATGGGGGACCAGCAGTCGTCGTGAGCCGCCCACATGAAGTAGGCTCCTCGGGCCTGCTGCGTAACCCAGATAAAGTTGGCGACAGCGCCGATGTTGACCGGCTGCCGTGTCAGTCGAATGCGGGAATCGCTACAGGCGTATTCTTCAGTCACACGTCTGGTCGCTTCATCCGTGGACGCGTTGTCCGAGATGATCAGCTCAAAATTGGTATGCGTCTGAGCAAGGAGGGCATCAAGGGCGCGAGGAAGGAATTCGCCTCCGTTGTAGACGGGCATTCCGATCGAGATCAGTGGATTCGACATCAATGGGTCCTTAATGCTCGTCCCCGGCGGGACACAGCGGTGCGAGAGTGCACTTGCAGCGCGGCTCAGATTGTCGGAGCCTCGAGCTGGCCCGACTCGGACAGAACGCCATCGTGCATCAAGTCGATGATTTCCGTCGACAGGCCCAGGCTCGACAGACGTTGCGAGATTTCGTCTCGATAATTGGGGTTCAGGACGAGCACACAGGCGGGTTGCAGTTCCGACAGGCTGTCCGGGGCGATAATCGGGTGCTGACTCCCCGCGAGGTACTTCCCCTGCTTGCTGGGGTTCACATCGACGATCGCCTCGATCCAGCGATGGTCGGGGTCCACCAGATTCGCGAACGTGACGGCTTTAGCGCCCGCCCCCCAGACGACCAGCGGGCCTCTTGCGGACTCGGCCTGAATGAGTTCCCGCCAGACTCGGTTGCGTCTTGCTTCGACGTCCTTGAACCTGCGGGCGTTTTCCGGAGTCGTTCCCGGCTGCAGCGTCACTTGTGGGGTGACTGCCGCGGGCCGCGCGTGCAGCCACAGGTACTGCTCACCAAAGACGTGACGCACCGATTCCACGTGAAAGCGATTTCGTGTGAACAGAGTCGAAAGCGATGCCGCGGTGAAGAGAGAGCAATGTTCATAGAAGAAATCCCATGTCACTTCGTTCTCCAGAATCCAGTCGACGGAGGGAGTTTCGAAAAACACATGCGCTTCGGGGTTGGACTCGACGGCACTGCGCACCGCGCGAACGATTTCATTCGGTCGGGTAATGTGTTCGATCACGTGTCGACAGATGACGATATCGGCTTTGAGGTCAGCGCTGCTGGCATCGTAGAACCGCTTCTCGAACTTCAATCGTCCGTCAAGAACGACATCGGGGCCCAGATAGCTGGGATCGAAACCGTACCCGCGGGCACGGGGATCCGTTCGCAACAGACGCTTGATGAAATCCCCTTTTCCGCAGCCCACCTCGACAATCGTGGCACCGCGCATGCCGGAATCACGCAGGACTGTGCCCACAAGCTGATCGACGTATTCATTGAATGCGGGGGAATGGACTTGTGTGTTTTCGTAGTTCTGGTTGTAGCTCATCAACCGGTCGTCGAAGGCACGGTTGAAAACGAAACCGCATGTGGAGCAGACATGCATAGCGAGGCGGCCACGTTTGATCTGTGAAGCCTCTTCGGGGCTGGCCATCAGCAGGTTCTGGTGGACCGGGACCGAGGGACGATCCAGAAATAAACTGGTCGACGGGGAATCACAGACCGGACAATTCTCAGCAGGCAATGTCATGGGATTCTCCTCTGTACCATTCCAGTGTCGCGTCCAGTCCTGTTGCCAGACTGTGGGCGGGTTTCCAGCCAAGGGTATTGCAAAGACGGTTCACGTCAGCGACGACCAGCGGAGGGTCGCCCGGCGCCGACTCGATCGCACCCAGTTGAATCAAATCCCGGCGGCCCATCCGGTCGGCAAGCTGGAGCACGATCTCGCGAATCGCAACGGGCTCGCCCGAGCCGATGTTGATTGGACCCTGTACGTCACTCTCCAGCAGTGTGACGAGTGCGTCTGCGGCGTCGGCGATATGAAGGAAGTCACGCTGCTGCAGTCCGTGGGAGCAGCGGGCGGGCTGATTTCGCAGCAGCGCGTCAATCACCACACCGGGGATGCGGGATGTGTGACCGTAAGGGCCATACAGGAAGAACAGTCGTCCCCAACCCCAGCTCAGACCTGTCTGTCGCGCGTAACTCGCCAGCGACATCTGCAGCAGATGCTTGCATTGACCGTAGAACGAAGCAGGGGTGAGCGGCGTCGTCTCTTCCCGACAGACTCCGTCCTTCCAGTCATACTCGGCGCAACTGCCGGACATGACGACTCGCTGGCCGCCGTGGTCATGAAACGCCCGCAGCAGCGACTGGCTGGCGATCAGCCAATCGAAGTTCTCGTGGGCCGTCAGATAGCGTCTGGGTTCTGTGATCCAGGCGAGATGCAACAGGTGCGTTGGTTGTACCTCGCGAATCAGGCCCTTGACACTCACCGGGTCCATGAGATCAACCTGATGCAAATCTCCCAGGGAGACTGACGCAGGCCGGGTCGAGATGACGTGAATCTCGTAGCCTCGCTGACTCAAAGCTGGAAGACAGTGGCGACCTACGAAGCCACTGCCAGCGGTAACCAGAACCCGTTTCATTGCGGATCGACCTCAAAAGAAGCTACGAAACGGATGGCACATCAAAATCGGGGTACAAACGATCTCGTTCGGAGATCACGGCGGGCAATTGCGGCCACTCGATCCCGAGCGCGGGATCATCCCAGCGAACGCCACGAGCGCTCGCCGGATGAAATGGAACCGACATCTGATAGAAGACTTCTGTGGAATCGGCGCGCGTCAGAAATCCGTGAGCGATGGACGGCGGAATATATAGCATGAGTCGATTCTCGGCGGTCAACTCGATGCCGAACCAGCGGAGGTAGCTGGGGGAATCGGGACGCAGATCGACGATCACATCGAAGATGGCCCCCCTCGTACAGCGGACGATCTTCGTTTCACCATGCGGGGCGGCCTGATAGTGCATTCCTCTGAGTGTGCCGCTGCGATGGTTAAACGACAGGTTGCACTGCGAGATGCCGGTCTCCAGACCCTGCTGTTCCAGTTCCTGCTGACACCAGGTACGGGCGAAGAATCCCCGTTCGTCCTCGAGCCGTTCAGGCTCGATCACGTAGGCACCCTGGATCAATGTTTCCTGGAATTTCATAATCTCTTTGAGCAATCCCGCGGTACGAATCAAAACTGACGGACGTTCTGGGGCTGTTCTTGTGGCTTTCCTGTTTTAGAGCAGAGGGAAGGGGGCGGGGCACTGTCCGACCTTCCCGGGGTGCCACCTGGCTCAAGCGTGACACGCACTTCAAGCGACCCGTACCTCAGGAATCGGGATGATGAACTTACCCCCCTGCTGACGATAGGCTGATTGCTGCTTCAGGATTTCGTCTGCGAAGTTCCACGTCAGCAGCAGGCAATAGTCTGGTTGATCTTCGACAAGCCGCGCGGGGTCACAGATCTTCAGTCGCGTCCCGGGGGTGTAAAGTCCCTGTTTGATCGTGCTTCTGTCCACCACGTAATCGAGGACATCCGCGCCGATTCCAAAGTAATTCAGCAGGGTGCTTCCCTTTGCCGATGCCCCATATACGGCGATGCTTTTCCCCTGCGACTTCAGATCTGTCAGCAGCCCCGTCAGGCTCTGACGCAGAGACTCGACGCGAGCCCCGAATTGACCGTAGATGTCGTTGTTTCGGACCCAGGCCGCTTCTTCCTGGAGCAGTTTGGTCACGGACGGCTGTACCTGCGCGGAGGCAGAGTGAGCGGCGAAGATTCGCAACGACCCGCCGTGAATGGCCAGACGTTCGACATTCACGATCGTCAGGCCATGCTGCTGGAACAGCCGCGCTAACGCTGTGAGCGAGAAGTAACAGAGATGTTCATGATAGATCGTGTCGAATTCGACGTGGTCGATCAGATCTTTCAGATACGGAGCTTCAACGACAACGACGCCGTCCGGTTTCAGCAGGGTGGCAAACCCGGCGACGACACCGTTCAGATCGGCGACGTGAGCCAGCACGTTGTTCGCATGAATGACATCGGCCCTGTGCCCGGATCGGACAAGGTCTTCGGCGATCTGGCGCCCGAAGAATTCGCTGATGGTCCGGACCCCACGCTCGGCCTGGGCGACCCTGGCGATGTTCTGTGCGGGTTCAATGCCCAGGACCGGGACTCCCGCTTTGTGATACCACTGCAGGAGATACCCGTCGTTGCTGGCGATTTCGACGGCCAGACTCTGGGGACCGAGCTTTCGCTCTGTTCGAATCCGGTCAGCAATGGTCCGCGCGTGCGCGACCATGGTGTCGGAGAACGACGAGAAGTAAGCATATTCCCGAAACAGAATTTCCGGCGGAACGGTCTCGGTGATTTGCGCGAGAGAGCAATCGGGGCACCAGGCCAGTTCGAGTGGCCAGCAGGACTCGGCCTGATTCAGTTGGTCTTCCCGCAGCAGTGCGTTGGCCAGCGGCGTGTGACCGAGGGAGAGGATCGAGTTCAGGCCGATCTGGCCACAGATTCGACACTCCGCGTCGGTGTGGTGGGCTTTGCCGTTGGCTGCAGATAATTCGTGTACCATTCGATTGTCCTGCGGAGGCCTTCCTCCAATGTGAACAAAGGTTGCCAATTCAAGAGTTCTCGCGCTTTGCGGGCACTCAGGTATTGATGAGGAATCTCGTGACAGGCTTCGCCCAGCACCTCAGGTTCCAGGTCGGATCCCATCTGCTGCAGGACCATCTGAACAATTTCCAGCACCGACAGTTGAATCTCGGTCGACAGGTTGAATGCCGATCCCGCCAGTTCCGGGCGACGTGCGAGTTGCTCGGCGAGAAACATGTATGCGGCAGCACCGTCTTCGACATAGAAATAGTCGCGAACGAACGAACCGTCGGAGCGGATGACGGGACGTTGATTGCGGAAGACCGACCGGATCGTTCCGGGGATAATGCGATTCCAGTTCAGGTCGCCGCCGCCATAGAAATTGCCACAGCGCGTGATGATCACCGGCAGCCCGTAGGTGACAGCATACGACTGAGCGATCAGATCGCTGCAGGACTTGCTGACATCGTAGGGGTGGCGTCCTTCAAGCGGGGTCTCTTCCGTATAGGGAAGTGTCCTGGCTTCACCGTAGGCCTTGTCTGAAGAGGCGACGATAATCTGGTTCACCCGGGGTGAGCGGCGGCAGGCTTCCAGCAGCTTCCAGGTCCCACCAATGTTGGCCTCGAATGTCGAGACGGGATTGCGGTTCGCGATTCCGACGATCGTCTGGGCAGCCAGATGGATCACCGTGCTGATTTCAAATTCTCCGAGAGCCCGTTCGATCAGCGACTGGTCGCACAGATCGCCGCTGACGACGGTCACGCGATCGATCATGCGACTTTGATAGAGCTCGGAATGCGGAGTCCAGTCACGGACCAGACAGACGACATCCGCCTCGGCTTCCAGCAACCGCCGAATCAGCCAGCCGCCGACGAGTCCTGTCGCACCCGTCACGAAGACGCGTCGATCTCGCCAGAATGATTTGTCAAAACGGTTGACGCTATGAATCATGAGATTGTCCGATCACGCCGCTTTCGGGTGTAGTTTGATCACGGGAGGCGGGGCTGCCTGATCCCAGGTATTCCACGGCGGATTACCGCTTTGCCAGAGTTGCTCGAGGTAGTGCTTGTCTCGCAACGTATCCATGCACTGCCAGAAACCTTCGTGCTCGAACGCCGCCAGTTGCCCGTCCGCCGCTACGCGATTGAGCGCGTCGATTTCCAGGCTTTCTGCGTCGTTCGCCAGGTAGTCGAAAATGGCCGGTTCAAATACCAGAAAGCCACCGTTGATCCAGCCTTCCCCTTTGACCGATTTCTCGGTGAAGCAGTTGACGACACCATCTTCGATGGTCAGTCCGCCAAACCGAGCGGGGGGGCGAACCGCGGTCACAGTGGCGATTTTTCCCATGCGGCGATGAAAGGCGAGAAGTTCGTTGATGTCGACGTTACAGACCCCGTCGCCGTAAGTCATCATGAAGGTGTCGTCCGCCAGCCAGCGACGTAAACGAAGAAGTCGTCCGCCGGTCATTGTCTGGATGCCGGTATCGATCAGATTCACGCACCAGCGGTCAACTTCGACTTCGGACCGTTTGACGGAACTTTTCATGAAGTCGATCGAGAGGTTTCCCGCGAGATTATAGCGATCAAGAAAGTAGTTCTTGATGAAGTCGCCCATATAACCCAGGGCAAGATAGAAGTCATTGCACCCAAAGTGGGCGTAGTGCTTCATGATGTGCCAGAGAATTGGTTTACCACCAATTTCGACCATCGGTTTTGGACGGGTCGTCGTTTCCTCTTGAAGACGAGTCCCCATACCTCCGGCGAGAATCACGACTCGCATTATTTGCCCCGTACAAATCCATTTGGGAGCGGATCAGATTCATCGATGAATCTGGACCAGGATGTCTCACGATTGTCGTTTTGACAATTTCCCCGAGACAAGTCGGCTGCGGAATGTAAGAGTGGCCTCCCACAGTGTCAAGATCATCCAAAGTTGAAAAACTCCTCGATTGAACGCGTGATTGAGGTCCGCGAGTGCTGAATTTCCGACAAATCGGCGTCGTGGAAGGTGATGGAAGCGGCACAATTTGCCGGTTTGCACGGGGATTGAATAAATTCCCGCAGCGTGTTATTCCCACGTAGGGGGCTTTCAACCTGGCCAGAGGAAGGCGGACGATGCGCGAGTCATTTAGTCAGTCACGAATGAATCGATGCATTCGTATTCAGCAGGAAATTTTGTCGAACTGGCAGGAGACAACTGTCCTGGATTGCACGATCCGGGCGACGGAACCGATCGCAGGTCTCCCGCTGTCGGAACTGCGTCATCAGTACTTTGCGGTCGGATTCGGGACGAACCTGACCGATCTGCCATTCACCGATATGCTGGTGGTCTATTCGATGATCGTGCAGGCGGTGGCGGCACTTCGAGCGAAGGTGGCATCGAACGAAAAGGCGGGAAGGATTCAGTTGCGGATCACTACGGACTTCCCCGACCAAGATGCCGCTCTCATGCTGTCACAGATGAAGATCGAAACACCGTTTGATGAATCACCGTTTCTGGAGTTCGCTCCACCGGAATGAGAACCGGGAACGGCAACTGGCCGATCATATCACTTGACCCCGACGTGGCTGGACAGAGGGAGAAGCGGCCTGCCGACAGGCCGGACCATGGTCAGCTTTGCTTCAACCACCGCCGCCTGCGTGAACTGGAGCATGACACTCAAGGGGGCCGGGGTCTCATCCCTAATCGTCTCGAACCATTCTTCTCTTCACAATTTTAGATTTGGCCACCTGCTCGTCCCGTGGTCTGTAACGCAGGACAAGCGTTGCAGAGCAATCGCGGATATTGCACACGAATGTCCGCAAGTGTCGATGTGGTGGTCAGACGAGATGGGAGAACTCGCCGGTGAGTGAAATGGATACGGCTAGAAGGGCCAGGGGAGCAGGATGCCGTGATGTTGGAAGAGTACGGCTCGGCCCGCGGCTCCGATGGCGGGGGTAAAGAAGAGAACGAAGACGTAGAATCCCAGCAGAGGGATGAGCAATAGTGACAGGCTCCATCGCAGAACGAGCCAGGCACGTTGCTGGACTTGTGTCGCTCGAGCGTAGGCCCAGCCGATCAGGATCTTCGCCGGATAAATTGTCGCGATGAAGATGGGCGTCAGCAACCAGTAAACATCCTGGGGAAGTGCGGCGATCTTGAAGAGATACAGCGGCAGGGAAAGAGCGTAGAGCATCACGAGCGAGAGAAACATGACGAGTGGTGCATGGCGGTAAAGTTCGCGAATTGCACGCAGTTCGAACATGGCACGTGAGCGGTTTTCTGCTGCAAAGCGCGCTTGCAGAAACGGTACCCAGCTCAGCACGACGAGCAGGATGAGACCTCCCAATAGCATGAGGATCACTTGTCCGGGCTTGGATGTGTCACGCAGCGATGCAAAGAGTGCTGTGGGAACGGCCAGCCATGCGAATGCCAGAGCGAAGCCTCTTGCCCCCAGCCAGAAGTGATACCGTAGCCCCAGAGCTGCGATGAATTCGTACACCGTATTTCCGGCCAGGCGAAGATAATCACCCTGCCGCCACCGTTTCCAGAGCCACAGTCCGTTCAGGGGGGTAGGCCAGAAGAAGAGCGACAAACGCCCACCACGAGCGATTGCCAGTGTCAGATGAACTGACACAAACGCAGAGAAGGCGACCAGACCGATCTGCCAGGCGGCAGCGACCGGTGAAGCGGGGGCGATCAGCCTGGCATCACTTGCGGCATCCCCGACAAAGCGAACCGCCCACCACCAGAACCCGAGGCCCGCCGCGATGGAGCCGAGTTTCGGCGCTAAGGGGAGCAAGGGGAACGCGTTCCGGAGCTTACCCGTTCTCGCGACACGCCCTTCGGCGTCGAGCAGATATCCCAGCGCCAGAAAATTCACGATCGGAATCGCCGCCAGAGCGGCCAGGAACAGAACGAGGCTGACCAGGCCGAATCCGAGTTCCCAGACCCAATACGCCGCTTTCAGCGGGTGTCTCAGGGGATGAGGGAAGGGCCGCAAATGATGAAAGTCAGGGGATGGATCAGCGGGTGCCGGAGCCAATTCGCTCGGTACGGTCGTGTGCTCAGCGGTGTCGCTCGTGAACTCCTCGAGTGGAGCACCGACCTGTTCCAGTACGTGGGGTGCGGATTCATGCACAACGACATCCTCAAGGTTTTTCTGCGGGCGACAGATTCTACCCTGTTAGAATGGGAACGGTTGCATGGGGGGCGTGAAACTTTCCGATGGGGCCAAAGGTATTTCAGAAAGGACGACGAGGTCTGGGACCAACCACAAAGCGTCTGTCAGGAACTCATCTTGTTGAACTGGTGATGATGGGATCTCGTTGCGCGACGAGTTCGACTGATCGAGATGACCGGCTAAAGCCAGACACAGACGCCTAACGTGAGACGAATATCGTGACGAACGTTCGCTCAAACTGGGGACCGACGCTGGCGCCGCTGATGGTGGTCGCCGGCCTTGTTGTGCTTGTTGTCTCGGCTGCCAGAAGTTCGAGTATTCCGGCACGGCCCACGATGCCTGCGGCGGTGACGTCGGATATCAGTTCCATCGTGGCGCAAGTCGACCAGCTCTTCGCGGATCAATGGCGTGAAGCGAAGATTGAACCCGCGCTGCCGGCGGACGAGTTGGCTCTCTTTCGACGACTGTCGCTGGTGCTGCACGGAACGGCCCCGTCACTCGAGGAAATCCGGCGATTTGAGACCGATTATGGGAGTGACCGGATTGCGCGATGGACGGCGGAAATGCTGGCCGACCGACGCTTCGCAAACTATTTCACGCGAAGGTTCTCGCGGTTTCTGGTGGGGGCGGAAGAGGGGCAGGTGCTTGTCTTTCGTCGAGACCGCTTCTGGGCATGGATGAGCGATCAACTGCATGCGAATCGCCCCTACGACGAGATTGTGCGGGCCATGATCTCGGAACGAGGTCTCTGGACGGACAAGCCGGAAGTCAACTTCGTGGCGGCGGTCGTGAATGAAGGTGTCGTCGACCACAACAAACTGGCTGGACGAACGGCGCGTGCTTTCCTGGGGCAGCGAATCGACTGTGCTGAGTGTCACAACCATCCGTTTGCCAACTGGAAGCAGTCGCAGTTTGAAGGTCTCGCAGCGTGCTATGGTGAGCTGAATATCTCGCCTGTGGGCGTCGAGGATAATCAGGTCGACAAAACGGTGGCACCCTATCGCTTGCAGGATCGAGTCACATTAAACGACAGGGACGTGGTACCCGCTGTCCCCTATCACGAAGAGTGGATGCCATCAGAGGGGACGACGCGAGCACGGCTCGCCGCCTGGGTGACTCATCCAGCGAATCGTCGATTCGACCGCGCGATTGTGAACCGCGTCTGGGGGCTAATGTTTGGCAAGCCGTGGATTCAGCCAGTCGATGATCTGCCTGATCCCGGTGATGAGCATCCTGTCCCGACAGATTTGCTCGACGTGCTGGGGGCCGACTTCCGTGTCCACGGCTGCGACTTGAAACGTCTGATTACTGTCATCGCTGCATCGCGTCCGTTTCGACTTTCCTCGCAACACCCTTCGTTTGAAACAGGGGAAAATGTCGAACTCATCGAGCATGTCTGGGGAGCGTTTCCGATCAGTCGGTTACGTCCCGAACAGGTGATTGGTGCAATGCTGCAGGCCTCGTCCATCAAGACGCTGGACCACAACTCACACTGGACGATGCGTGCCATTCGGTTCTTCAAAGAACTCGATTTCGTTAAAGAGTATGGTGATCTTGGTGATGAAGAACTGACCGAGCGAGCGGGAACGATTCCTCAGGCGCTGCTGCGCATGAATAGTGAGTTTGCGGCGGAGTGGTCCAAGAGCACGATCTTTAGTGCCGCAGGTCGGATTGCGGGCATGGCCCCCAATGACGAATCCTGTTTGGATAACTGTTTTCTGATTTGCTTAACGCGTCATCCCACGGCCGAAGAACGGGCCACATTGATCCCGCAACTGGAAGGAACCAAAGGTGACGACCGCGCCTATGTCGTAGAGGATCTCTTCTGGACACTGTTCAATTCGCCTGAGTTCTGCTGGGGGCACTGAGGCAGGTCTGTGTGGCTTCGGCGAATCGACCGGTCGGAATGGGCACTTTGTTCGTCCGAGCTGTCTGCTTTCACGGCTAATCCTTTTACCCACATCCGGACCTCTGACACGAGGGAAGGAACAGGATCATTTCGAATGTCTGACCAACCTTCTCGACGGCACTTTTTGCGGCTGATGGCATCCGCCTGCGGGCTGTCGTTCGCCGTGCCCGGATTGGATTTGCGTGCGGCGGACCAGCGCGGGGATGAGCGGGCGAAATCCTTTCTCACGATCTGGCTGGGGGGTGGGCCAAGTCAACTGGAGACATGGGATCCTCACCCGGGGACGCGAATCGGCGGGGATGTCACCGCCATACCGACGACCATTCCGGGTGTCGAGATCGCGAATCTGTATCCGCAGGTGGCGGAACAATTACACCACGTGTCGTTGATCCGGTCGCTCGTCTCCAAAGAAGGTGACCACGAGCGGGCGTCGTACATGCTTCACACGGGATATCGACCGGAACCGACGCTCGTCCATCCGAGTATCGGCTCGATCGCCATCCATGAACGGCCCAGTGATGGGGTTGAGATTCCGCAGTTCGTGGCCCTCGGTGCGGCCGAATTTCCTCCGCGCGGTGGTTTCCTCGGAGACAGGTTCGACGCTTACCGTGTCTTCAACCCTGGCGAAACGGGCCAGAATATCAAGCCGCTCGTCAGTCAGGAACGTCAGGGGCGGCGACTGGCCAATCTCGAACTGATTTCAAAATCCTTCGAGCGAGGTCGCAGGGCGAAGGCCGAGCAGACGCTGCACCAGCACACCGTTGATGCGGCGCTGCGCATGATGACCTCAGAACAGCTCAAAGCCTTTTCCATCGAGTCTGAACCGGCGGAACTGCGCGCTGCCTACGGCGATTCCCCGTTCGGACGTGGCTGTCTGGTTGCACGTCGACTGCTGGAAGTCGGTGTTCGGTCGATCGAAGTTTCACTGTCAGGGTTCGATTCTCATGCGAATAATCACGAGGTACAGGCGGCTCGGGCCCGGACTCTCGATCCCGCACTTGCGACTTTGCTGAAGGACCTTGTCGAGCGGGATCTGCTCCAGTCGACGATTGTACTCGTGACCGGCGAGTTTGGTCGGACTCCGACGATCAACCCGCTGGGCGGACGAGACCACTGGCCGAGTGGATTTTCGTGTCTGGTCGGCGGGGGAGGACTCCGCAAGGGAGGGCTGATCGGAGCAACTGACCCCCATGGCGATGAAACGCGTCCAGAAGACCCGATTGAAGTTGCAGACCTTTACGCGACGATTCTTGGACGTCTGGGTGTCGATTATGAAAAGGAAGTCATTACTCCCATTGGGCGTCCCATGAAGCTTTGCTCGGGACGACCGATTGAGCGGCTGATCGCAGGGACGTGACGATTTGCCGAGCTCTGTACCACTGGCTGATCCTGTTGCGTCGACACGCCCTGGTGTCTCGGGCCGGGCATCGCCCTCGGGAAGGCGTGTGGCAGACCCCTTTGCCTGTCACGCAGATGTGAACTAGGAAGTCAGTTCTTCCTCTTCAGTCAGAATTCGTAGAAACAGTGGCACAATGGAAGACGGCGCTGTGCGATGTGCCGGAAGACCACTTGTTCCCAAGCGGCTGCTTCCTGTGCGGATTGAAGACGGACAGAGATCAGAGTACCGTGTTCCTCTGCCTCCTAAATCGTGAGATCACCGAAGACGGCTTGTGGTTCTTTCGACTTCTGATGATCTGCCAGCGGTCTTGTGAGAAGGCCGCCAATTGCGGTTGAAGTCCGTGGGCGCCCCGTGATGAGGCACGCAGGCCTCTTGCGATAGTGAGTCACCGTGCCGATCAAATTCCGCTGTAACTACTGTCATCAGTTTCTGGGAATCTCTCGAGCCCAGGCAGGGGGGCTCGTCGACTGTCCGACGTGCGGCCAGTCCATCCGCGTTCCCGTGGCGGAGGGGACCGTTGCCCCGGTCGAGGCGCCTGTCCTCGATCAGGAAGATGCTCATCTGGCACGGGCACTCGACGAGTTGGCGAGATTGGTAGACCTTCCTGCCGAGCAGGTTGTTCCGGTACGCTCGGCCTCAGCGGATCCACTGGATGATGGCTCTGCCGAGCATCAGATTCCTCAGCCGCTGCCCGAACCGATTCCCATCGAAGTTCCACTCCCTCCGACGCCGGTCGTGATTGCTCCTCCCGTCAATGCGTCACTTTCGCCCGGCTCGGCAGTGGACGTCGCCAGTGAACGAGGGCTACTGGAAGAACTGGCGGTCCTGTCAGCTCAGGCTGGTGCCTCTACGGGACAGCCCGACCTGTCTTCGGACGAACACCGGACATTGCCACTCACGTCGCGGCCGAATGCCGCACCGCTAAGGTCGGTGCTGATCTGTGCCGCGCTATTCGTGGCGGGAATGTTGACGGAGCGGTTCGTGAGAATCCTTGAAGTTGGCTGGCCAACTTCAAGGGGAGTTGTGACATCGCAGACGGACCCGCTTCCTGAGAGCGAGTTGACCGGACGCATTCTGTATAAGACCGCCGAAGGAGGCAGTCAGCCGGATCGGGGAGCGCGGCTGATTCTCTTTCCGGCTGAACGGGTGGGGACCGTCAAACTCTCTTCCGTCGGGTTTCGGCCCGCCGACAGTCCGGCCGATCAAGGGGTTGCAGATGCGGCGATCAAGGCGCTGGGAGGAACCGCGGCGACCACGGACGAGCGGGGGGAATTTCGCGTGGAGGTTGAGGCGGGAGCCTACCAGTTACTGATCCTGTCTCACTTTCAGCCACGTTCAGAAGGTGAAGTCAATCCTACGCTCGAAAAGCTTTTGCAGGAATACTTTGACAGGCCTGCTGAGGTGCTGGGACGGGTTCAATTTCAGTTTTCGCCCATCCGGATCAAAGGGGCCGGCGACCAGTGGGACCACTCTTTCTAGGTCCCGGATCTATCGGGGTTCGAGCGGTGGCTGAGGCAGGATCTCATTCCGTTCGGGTGCAATCCCGTTTTGCGGTCGAGCATGCGGTGAGGTTTGTTTGCTGAGGGATGTCTGAGTCTGTGTTATTCTTTCCTGCTGTAGTCCAATCGAGGATTGGATGGATTCGGCACCGAGATCGCAATGGAGGGCGGTCGAATGGGAGGGATTTCCTTGGACGGTCGGGATGGTGAGTTTATT
>NZ_DASWWZ010000213.1:0-5428 GCF_036405755.1 Schlesneria sp. | reverse complement strand
AGTAGTACCCGGACGGCTCGCTTCTGGGTGATCGAGACGCGCATCGCTCTGTTCCGACTCAGAAGTCATCCACCTCCTGCAGAGCGATGGCTCCTTCGACTTTGGAGGATGCGGCGAGGGATCTGTTCATCATCTCCTGGGTGATGAGTCCCTTCGTCTGGAACTCACTTTGCATTTGTCGATACATGTTGAGATTTGCCTGGTCCCCCTGCTCTTCAAATTTCTTGATCAGTGCTTCGAGGAGCTTGGCGACGACGTCCTTATCCTTCGCAGTTGCCTGACCTCGTTCGATCAGGTCCCGCTTGCCTTGCAGGAACAGGACTTGCCGCTGTGTTTCTGCCTGTGTGATGACTCGACGGACATCGCCAGTACGAACGAGTGTCCGATTTTCGTCGGGTGTTGATTCGACGGCGATGTTTGCTTCGACGCGACCACCAGTGACTCCCAATCCGGGGACGTCGTAGGTCAACGTCGCCTTGGCCAGTCGAAACCGGCCGGCATCGCGTGCGGGGACTGTGCTGCGGAACAGCAGTTCGTAGATTTTACCTCGTTCCATGTACTCCAGTGGAATGTCCACGGAATTGCCGGAATCGGGCTGCATGTCCCCGACGTACAAAACTTCAGGTTTGGTACGGTACAGTTCTCGCACAAAGATTTCGGGTGAAAGCCATAGTTTCAGTGAAACATTCGTGGCCAGGATATTCTTCTGACCGGTGAAGAAACGCTGGAAGCAGTCCTCCGCCTCACGTTCATTTCGAATGTTATCGAAAGACCCGCCCAGTGTGGTTCGGCAGACTTCCAACAGAAAGTCGGCGCGTGAATCGCCCGTGCCGAAGGCACAGATCGGCAGGTGAAAATCTTCACCCAATTGCTTGGCCTCTCTGAGGGCGAGGTCCGGATCGCTGTCTTCTCCGTCGGTCAGGAGAACGATGCGCTGGGTTTCGGTCTCTGAAGCCGTTCCCGTCCCGGAGCGACTCAGGATCTTCCGGACTTCGCCGAAGGCCTTGGAGAGCGACGTTCCTCCGCCCCCGACATCAATCAGTTCGCGAACGGCATCATCAAGTTGAGGACCTTTGGCTAAAGCCCTTGCGAGGGTGTGTGGCTGGTCGTCGAATCCGATGAGCGTCATCCGGTCGATCGGGGCCATCCGTTCTACCAGGTGCCGTACCACGTTGACGGCGACGGCGCGGCGAGATGGAACGGTTGCTTCCACCTCGGACATCATGATCCATTCGACCATCGATCTGCCAACCACTTTGGTATTGGAATCAGGTTCGATGAGCGTCAGCATCGAACCACTGACATCAACCAGCACGATCAGGTGAGCGGGCAGACTACTTCCCTGCCCCGATTCCATCAGCGCCCCCAGGCGGACCGGGTTGGGTTTAATTGTCACAAGACTATAAACGTCAGCGGAACGTCCGCTTAAAACGGCGGGCTGATCGAGTCGGCATTCCAGCAAGAATTCTTCAGCCAAGGTTAGCCCTTTCCAGAGAGGACGACTTGAGACGGTCCGTGAGCCGATCTGATGACGATGCAAGTGATGTTGTCGCCGTAGCCTGCGGGCTCGGCTTCAGAGGGAAGTCGCTGCCGCGAGTTCGCACTTTCCACCATCGCTTCCGCGATTGCTTGTGTACTCCCGCTGCTGTTGGCCTCGGCAATCGTGACGAGGTCTTCTGGATTGAGGAAGACTCGCTCTTCCACAAGTCCATCCGAGCAGAGAACGTAAATTTCATCCGGATTGATCCGCCATTGACTGAGTTGGGGACGTGCTCGTTCCAGGTCGGCGACGAGCTGCCCGCCGGCCAGTTCACGACAAGCACCCAGACAATAACGAAGCGCTTTCCCCGCAGCTCCCATTTCCTGTACCTGCTCGGGCGGGACCCCTTCTCTCAATAGCGATGTGGCGACATCACCATCGACGGTCAATTGTTCGGCTCGCCCCTGTGAAATCAGGTACGCTCGACTGTCACCGACGTTTGCGAGGTAGAGATCTCGACCGTCAATCAGTGCGACCAGTGCAGTGCTGCTCATCAGATCATTATCGTGCACAACTTCCGGACGGTCCGGAATGGACAGGGCGTCGTTGACGATCGCCTGGCTGGCCGATTGACAGGCGATTTCCAGGATTGTGTTCCAATCGGGCTTGGCCAGAGGTGCGAGACCGAGAATCTGTTCGCGGACAGTCGCGACCAGTGTGTCGCAGCCCAGCTTACTGGCCCGCTCGCCCGATCCCACACGCGAATGCGTCACTCCATCTGCCACGATCAACAGCTGAATTTCGCTTTGATGCACGGGGATCGTATGGACGACGGCCTGATCCTGATTGACGGTCCCCGCGGACAACTTTGCTCGCCCGGTTTCACATTGCCAGCCAATTTCGAGAGTGGTTGACGGGACAATGGGGTCGAACACCTCGACGGGGGGGGGCGATTTTTTCCGCCCGAACAGACGCTGTAACACGTTCCGCTCCTCGGAGGGAGTCGGGGGCGCTGCCGATGGGAGATAATGTGACCGCAAATGATCGCCAGCGGCTCGCTCCAGTTGCTGGATCAGTTCGAGGGGTGAAGCGTGTCGCTGGCTGGCATTTTTTGACAATGCCTGACTCAACGCAGGCCAGATTCCTGTGGGAAGTTCAGGACGGTAAATTCGCAAGGGGGGGAAGTCGAACCCAAATGCTTCCAGTCCAAGGTCCGAGAAGCCGTGTCGTTCGAGTCCTGCCAACCGGTAATACGCAGCAAGTGCCAGGTGGAAGACGTCTGTTTGTGGACCAACCTGGTCA
Organism: Schlesneria sp.; assembly: GCF_036405755.1. Classification (NCBI taxonomy): domain Bacteria; kingdom Pseudomonadati; phylum Planctomycetota; class Planctomycetia; order Planctomycetales; family Planctomycetaceae; genus Schlesneria; species Schlesneria sp. The sequence goes on along the minus strand of NZ_DASWWZ010000213.1, from coordinate 2,646 downwards.
TCCCGGAACTGGCACACTTCCGGTGGAGAGAACCTTTTCGAGATTTTGGCCAGATGACTGGGACATTTCCCAGCAGGAAACAATCGCCAGTCCAGATTCGTGATGCGGACGTGGTTGCCCCGGAATTCCACTGCCTCCGGGTCGAAATCGAGCCACACATGTCCTGATTGGTGCAACGCATCCATCGCCGTTGCGAGCTTCCTGCACCAGACAAGTGTCTCGGTGACGAGGTTCTCGATAGTGATTTCGGTGGTGTCTGAACTAGCGTAACGTTCCGCTGGCCAGGCCTCGGCGAAGATCAGGGCTCCTCCCCCCGTCTCAAGTACATGGATGGGGGGTAAGATCTCGAGGACCACGGCCTGGCGCGTCTTCAGGTCGGCAGCGAGTTCGGTCCAAAGCTCTGGACGGATGCCGTGAATGCGAAGTCCGTTCAAGTTTGAGCTGATCAGAAAAGAGCCGTCCGGGTTGTTCGGCCAGTTGACGCTGAAACAACCAGGGCCCCAGGTCTCTTCGGGAACATTCTCCTGCCCAGGAGAGGTAGGAAGCGGCAGCTCGAACTGACAATGTTCACAGAATGATTCGTCCCGGGAATGTCGTCCACAACGCGGACACATCGTTCCCTCAATGGAAGTTTCTATCACTTGAGGGAATTCAGAGGTGTCCTGGAAATCCGGAGTCTGTGTCATCAATCCGGACCTGTCTTAGATGAATTAACTTCGGTAATGGAATGATAACTCTCAATACTCAGCGCAGTCGCAATTTGCAATTCGTTATCTGGTCTTGATGCTGCTGCTCGCCCAGTTTTTGAGCGATGACGAACTGATGTTCAAGAGGGCCGCCCCCTGTCCCTCGTGAAGAGGAACCAGGGGGATGGCTTCCGAATCAGCTGCACGATTACGACAAACTCATCGTTACGGTCTTCAATTCGGTGTAGTTGGCGAGAGCGATTTCGCCATTTTCGCGTCCCATACCGCTCATTTTAAAACCACCGAATGGGGCTGCAGCATCGAAGACATCGTAACAGTTGACCCATACGGTCCCTGCTCTCACTCGTGCGGCAAACTGATGAGCTCTGGTGACATCACGCGTCCAGATAGCCGCAGCGAGGCCGTAATAAGTACTGTTAGCGCGTTCGATGATATCGTCCGTATCCTTGAAGGGGAGAATGCTGAGGACGGGGCCGAAGATTTCATCGCGGGCAATCGCCATGTTATCTGTGACGTTCGCGAAGACGGTGGGTTCAATGAAGTAACCCTTATCCCCGAACCTGTTCCCCCCCGTCAGGCATTGTGCCCCTTCCGATTTGCCCTTGTCGATGTAGCCCATGATTTTCTCAAACTGGTCCGCATCGACCTGAGGACCCTGCGTCGTCTGAGTATCGAATGGATCACCCAGCTTCCTGGCGCGAGCCCGAGCGACGACTTTCTCGACGAACTTGTCATAAATCGACTGCTCAACGAACAGGCGAGAGCCGGCGCAACAGCACTGACCCTGGTTGAAGAACAGTCCGAACTCGGCACCGGCGACAGCGGCATCAAGATCCGCATCGGCGAAGACGACGTTGGGACTTTTACCTCCCAGTTCGAACGTAAGCCGCTTGAGAGTCCCTGCGGCATCCACCATGATCTTCTGGGCGGTTTCGTAGTGTCCGGTAAACGCGATTTTGTCGACGCCGGGATGCTTAACGATGGCTGCACCGGTCTGGCCGAATCCCGTTACGACGTTAATGACCCCGTCGGGAATCCCTGCCTCTTGAGCCAGTTCCGCCATCCGCAGACAGGTCAGCGGGGTCTGCTCAGCCGGCTTCATGACAATGGTACACCCGGCAGCGAGCGCGGGTCCCCACTTCCAGGCGGCCATCAGGATGGGGAAATTCCAGGGGATAATCTGTCCCGCGACTCCGACGGGTTCACGGCGTGTGTAGCAGAAGTAATTGCCGCGAATGGGAATCGTGTCCCCTGTCAGCTTGTCTGCCCAACCGGCAAAGTATCGCAGGCAATCGATGGCCAGTGGAAGGTCGGCTGCTTTTGAGTCGCTGATCGGCTTTCCATTATCGAGCGTTTCCAGTGCGGCGAGTTCTTCGAGGTTTTTCTCCATGAGATCGGCCAATTTGTTCATCAGCCGACCCCGGTCGCGTGCGTCCATCTTGTGCCAGGGGCCCGATTCGAAGGCGGCACGGGCGCTCTTTACAGCGGCGTCCACATCGGCGGCGTCACCTTCAGGAACTTCCGCGATGACGCTTTCATTGACGGGATTGAGAGTGGAAAACCGCTTGCCGCTGCGGGACTCCTGCCACTTCCCACCGATCAACATATTCGTTTGGCGGATCTTTGGTACCGGGACTGTTGTGGAAGCCATGCCAGATCTCCTGAGTTTAAAATGAATGGAACGCAATCCATACTCGGTGAAGGGTTCTTGCGCGAGTCTGTCTGATAGCGGCCTCTCGTAGAAAGAGAGGAACTGTTTCTATTGTATCTCCTTCTCGCCTGTTGCGGGGAGAAGTGACCTCACATTCACGCAGTTTCGTCTAGACTACCGCCGGAGCGATGGTCTCTCCAGCAACCGCTGGAGTACCTCTGCATTGATCGATTCCCCTGATGGAAATTTGGCCGAGAAAGTGATTCGATGCCTGCTGTAAATCAATTC
>NZ_DASWWZ010000212.1:0-6476 GCF_036405755.1 Schlesneria sp. | reverse complement strand
TCCCCTTTTTTTGCCTCGATCAGGAAATAATCCACATCCTCATTCTGGATGATTCCCTCGACCGTCACGTTGCCGGCGACAATCTGTGGTTGCTTGAAATCGCTGTTCGGTTCGACCTCGGCAACCGTTGGCAAGGCGCTGACCCGGAATGTTCGTAAATCAGATAGACCACTTCCCGTCCGGATCCGACAGTGCTTGGTTCCCAGCACGCAATCCGGTGCAATCTTGAGTTTCGCCTTGACCTGGCTGCCATTTACGACGGTGAACTGGGTGACTTCGATCCCCGGTTCGTAAATCATCAGTTCCAGAGCGTCTTCGAGGCGCTGACCATTGAAGGAGAGTTCAGTCTCGATTCCTCGCTGGGCACCACGAGGGAGGATACTCGAAAGAACCGGACTTGCGGCATAGGTAGGGGACGCAACCAGTACAAGCACCAGCGTCAGGACTGCACGCATATCATCGATCTCGCAAATTCGGGCGAAGCGCAATGACGTTGCTCAATTGGCGCGCGCCAGTGGCAGCAACAGTCGGCGGGGGCGGGTAACGGGGAACAAAGAGCCTGAGTCCACTGAGGTCTTTGCAATGTGGTCTGGAGGCGGACATCCTGTCACACCCGGTCATTCTCTATCAGGATGCAATGATCGCCTGCTCTGCGGGGCGACGTGGCAAACCGTTTTCGATTTCCCGCGTCAGCCATTCCGCACGAGCGATTTGTGTTCATTCGCATACTCGCGTGAATCCTCGCCGAAGGTCTGCGAGAATCGTTCGATCAGGCGAGGAGTTCTTTGATGACTTTTCCGCCGTCGACGATCTCGATCGGACGATCACCGGGTGCCATGAGTTCCTTATCCGCGACGATTCCCATGCAATGGTAGACCGTCGTAAAGAGATCTTCTGGGCCAACCGGATTGTCTTCGGGTTCGGAGGCGGTGGAGTTGGATGATCCGTAGATGTAACCACCTTTGATCCCTCCTCCGGCCAGCGCGACGCTGAAGACCTTCGGATAGTGATCACGGCCTGCCTGTGCGTTGATCTTCGGGGTTCTGCCGAACTCTGAAGAGACCATCACGAGCGTTTCTTTCAGGAGTCCCGTGCGATCCAGATCATTGATCAGAGTGGAAAACGCCTGGTCAAATGCTGGCATCTGGTTGCGGAATCCGGCGACGATACCGGTGTGCATGTCCCATCCGCCGTACGTCAGGTTGACCAGACGAACTCCTGCCTGGACAAGTCGTCTGGCCAGCAGCATTCGCGCACCCGCCGTGTTTCGACCATATTCGTCGCGGATCTGAGCGGGTTCTTTTTCGATGTCAAACGCCTCGCGCGCGGCAGGAGAACTGATCAGGCTGTAGGCCCGGTCGTAGAAGGTGTCCATCGCGGTCAGGTCGTCGGATTTTTCCTTTTTCTGGAAATGGGCATTCACCGCTTCGAGGGCCGAACGACGGGTCGCAAAGCGACTTTCATCCACGCCACCCGGCAGGTCGAGGTCGCGGACTTTGAAGCCGCCGTCCGCGGGATCACTACCGAGACTGAACGGGGCAAATGCGGAACTCAAATAACCGCTGCCAGCGAACTCAGTCGGCATGTTTGGAATGCAGACATACGGGGGAAGGTTGTTGCGGGGCCCGTATTCATGGCTCACGACCGAACCGATACAGGGGTAGATCAGCGCAGGACTGGGGCGATAACCCGTAAACATGTTGTGAGTGCCTCGCTCGTGCGCGGCTTCACCATGAGTCATTGAGCGGATAATGGTGAGCTTGTCGGCGACTTGGGCGGTCTTGGCGAGGGTATCACCGAAGACTTCGCCGCTAATCTTCGTGGCGATCTGTCCCATCTCGCCTCGGTATTCGATCGGGGCGTATGGCTTTGGATCGAAAGATTCCTGATGCGCGATTCCGCCCGGCAGAAAAATATGGATGATGGACTTTGCGGTGCTTTCAAAACTTTTGTAGTCTTTGAGGTCACCGTATGCCGTACTTCGCAGCAGTTGTGGCAGCGTGAGCCCTGCACCTGCCAGAACGCCTAGGGAGAGAAATCCACGACGATTCATACGGTCGAAATGACCAGGATTACAGCTCGGCATTCGAAATTCTCCGCGAAAACCGGTGAAAGCAATGTTCAGCAAAGTCTGGGAACGGACCGGGCGACTGTCACAGTCGCAATGCCGGATACATCTACCTTGTCAGTGAACATCAGCGGGTTACAAAACATTCGGCGAGGAATTCGTGTTTTTCAGGAATTCTCAGTAATTTGGCAGGCAGCAGTGGCGGGAGTACATGGTTAGCGCTGGTGGACAGATATACTCAACCAGCTACTTAGGCTAACCAACACACATCGGAATCGTCAAGTGTGTGCTGAGCCGGAATATTCCGCCAGCACTTCCTTTCGGCAGGGTTTTACAGCACGGGCTGTCGCGATCGCCCGTTCGCTCGCCACCTGGGTATTACCTCCCGCGCGATGGGCTCGTCTGAATATTCGGTCGTTTCCTGGGGGGAAATCGGCTTGGGGGCTGGTGTGCGCCCGGGCCGGGGGAATTTTCCGTCGCACAACGATAATAAAAGGAGTGGAGTCCTTCCCGTTAAAGTCTACAGTTCTATCATTGATATCTGCTTGCTAAGATGTCGTAGCGGGGCAGATGACTTTTCATCGCCAGGGCATTGGACCACTGCCTGTATCCAAGCGACATGAATTGAGTGTGGCTGGACTTGTGCCGACGCGGCTGATGGTGAGAGAAAGTGGTTGGTTCCTGTAGAACGAAGAAGTAGAAAGAGCTGAGAAGTCAGCAAGTGACCATTCGGCCCATGGATGCTGTACGGGGTAGAAGCCCCCGTCTCCCGTGAACGAAGGTCTCAATTCAAGAGAGTCGGCTCACCCGACGTGATTCTGATGCAGTTGCCCTCCAGATGCGGTGCGACTGCAACGGGTTTGAGTGACAGAACAAAGTGGCATTAAGACGCCCAACCACTGAGCGGCATCAAGACCGCTCTAGAACGAAGGATTTCCCATGACAGATCACGTGAATCAAGTGACAGACGCTTCTGAAGCGGATGATTCCACTCTGAATGTTTCCGTGCCCAAAGCGGCCGCGCACGTCGAAAATCAAGCTGGCGACCAGGCTGATTACGAAGAAGACTTTGATGGCGACTCCGAAGAACAGGGATCGATTCAGGGGGATTTGACTCCAAACGATATCTTCGGACTCGATCCACTCGACGTTCTGACGCTCGAAGAATTGGCAGACTATCTCAAGGTTTCCACTTCCGCCGTCCATCGCATGATGAAAGAGCAGAAGCTGCCTGGGCGGAATTTCGGTGGCGATTGGCGATTTCTGCGGGACGCCGTTGCGAACTGGCTCCGCTGTCAGGAAGCTCCCGCACAGGAGCAGAAGAAAGCTCGCGAGGATTACTCGAAAAGTCAGTCGAGTCAGTCCAGCGATTCGGAAACGAGTCGCTTCAGTCGTCCGCCGCAACGAAGTTATCAGGATGACCAGTCCGGTGGCGAGTACCGCTCCCGCCAGCGGTTTTCTGAAGGGAGCGAGCAGTACGGCAAACGGAGTGGTGGGCAGTACGGGTCAAACCAGTATGGTTCCGGTCAATACGGCTCCGGAGGGTACGGCTCCGGAGGGTACGGTGGCGGTCAGTACGGTGGCGGTCAGGGTGGTTCAGGAAACTACGGTTCGGGGGGGTACTCTCCCCCACCTCGACGCCAGTTCCGTAGCGGACAGGAAGGCGGCGGTAGTTACGGGTCAGGCGGCGAAGGAGGTTACGGGGGTGGTCGCCGCTTCGGAGGAGGTGGAGGCTATTCGGGTGGCGACCAGCAATTCGGTGGGCCCAAACGAAAGAATAAACGCCAGGTCTTCGACAACGAGCGGGGCAAACGACTCGACCGACGCCGTGACGGGGACTCGGGCGAAGGACTTCCGGGCAACGAGGAGTGATCTGACTCGGTTAAGCAGTAGGAGCGAGGCTGGGGCACCCCCTCGGCCTTCGGTCCTCAACGCATGAGAGGTGTGTGGAGTCGACGATGGGGAGGAAAACTTACTCCGGTCAGATTCCTGCAGGTCTATGAGAACGCATGGCAGTCGTCATGCGTTTTTTTACGCGCCGACCTGCTGGCTTAGGCGCCTCGGGTTACGCTGCAGGTTTGCAGTGACCACAGTTGGCACGCGATACTGCCGCCAGGATTCAATTTCGCAGTGGCCTCAGGGTCAGCGACAGAACTACCGACCGGACTTCACCCAAAAATCACCCTGAGGAAATGAACTGGGGTGTTCCGGTCAGCACTCTCACCGTCACCAACGTTCTGGAAGTATGATGCATCATCGACTGATTCCGACCTGCTATCACCGTTCTCTTGGACCTCACAACCCAGTGCTGAATGTGCGGAGTGGTGACACGGTTTCTACAACCATAGTCGATGCAGCTGGAGCGGATCAAACAGGTGAAACTGTGACTCCCCGCGGCAATCCGCAGACGGGACCGATCCATGTCGCAGAAGCAGAGCCCGGCGATACGCTGATGGTGACACTTGATCGAATTCGTCCCAATCGCAGCAAAGGATGGGCGCGATCCGTTGTCGCACCGAATGTTGTCGACCCGACATATGTGGGACAATTACCTGAGGCGCCACTGGCAGAATGGACGATTGATGAACAGCAAGGGACGGCCACGCTGACGTCTCCGCCGAATCAACTCGGCAAGTTGACGATTCCCCTTGAACCCATGCTCGGCTGCTTCGGTGTGGCTCCTTTTCGGCAGCAGGCGATCTCAACCGCGACATCCGGAGAACACGGTGGGAACATGGACTACCGCGGGTTTGTCGCCGGGACCACTGTTTATTTTCCTGTGTTTGAACCGGGAGGACTGTTCTTCCTGGGGGACGGACATGCTGCGCAGGGAGACGGAGAAATTGCGGGAACGGGTATCGAAATTTCCATGGACGTAACAGTCACGCTCACCGTTCAGAAAGGTAAGACGATCGGGTGGCCTCGGGGGGAAAACTCTGACTTCATTTTCACTGTTGGCAACGCCCGTCCGCTGGACCAATGCCTGCAACACGCGACAACAGAGATGCTTCGCTGGCTCCAGCTGGACTACGGCCTCGACGCGATTTCGGCCAACCTGCTGCTCAGTCAGTGCGTCCGGTATGACCTGGGAAATATGTTTGATCCTGCGTACACGATGGTCTGCAAAGTTCCCCGCAAGTACCTTCCGAACCGAAATATCAGCCCGACGACCTGACGAATCGTGCTGTCGAAGTGGATTGAGTGACGCATCTGGATGGCGAATTGGGAAGCATCCAGATGCGGCGCTCTACAGGTTCCGATTGTGTTCCCTGCGACTAGGCCTCGTCCGATTTCAACGCTTCGATTTTGGCAAGCACCTTGGGGATGTGTTCATCGACTTTAACTCGGGCCCAGACGGCGACGATCGTCCCGGTCTTGTCGATCACAAATGTTGAACGCTGGATCCCCATCGATTTCTTGCCGTACATGTTCTTTTCAACCCAGGCACCATACTTTTCCGCGACTGCGTGGTCTTCATCGGAGAGCAATGGAAATGGGAGTGAAAACTTGTCAGCGAATTTTTGATGAGAATCGACAGGATCAGTACTGACCCCGAGAATCACGGTGTCGGCAGATTGAAACGCTGCGAATTCATCGCGAAATCCACACGCCTGCCGCGTACAACCGGGGGTGTCGTCGCGAGGGTAAAAGTAGAGTACTACATTCTGCTTTCCCTTGAACTGACTCAGTTTTGTCCGCCCTTTCGGGAATGTGGGCAGATCAAATGGGGGGGCTTTGTCCCCAACTGCAGGCCTGGTGGTCTCAGCCATGTTGAGTTTTCCTCGTGTGAGATAAGTGACGTACCAGTACCGGGTCTGACTTCAGCAACGCTTGGCTATGTGCACTGAACGTGGGATGAGCGGCGGACGACTCGGCGAGACGCTGTTTTAGCCAGCCCGTTGGGAAAAGGATATCTTGATGCAAGTTCTTCCGGTATTGGACATCCTTGGCGGGGAAGTCGTTCGGGGCGTTGCCGGTCGGAGGGCGGAGTATCGCAGGATTGAAAGCCGACTCACCAGCAGTTCTGATCCCGTATCGATTGCGCGAAGATTGCGAGAATCGTTCGGTTTCGACCGTCTTTATGTTGCCGATCTCGATGGGATCATGCAGCAGAAACCGCATTATGACGTATATCGCCATCTTTGTGACGAGCGGTTCAAGCTGCTGATCGACGCAGGTGTCTGCGACTTCGCAGGGACCCAGGCCCTGGCGCGAGCAGGCGATGTGGAGATTGTTCTGGGGCTTGAGACGACACCCTCACCCCAATCCGTGCGGCAACTCGCGAAGAGCGTGCCGAACATCACTTTCAGTCTCGACCTGCTCAATGGCGTCCCCCGTTTTGCGGGAAACGTTGGTGGCTGGAGTCAACGTCCTCAGGAGATCGCTGCCCAAGTGGTCGAAGCGGGGG
>NZ_DASWWZ010000211.1:0-16554 GCF_036405755.1 Schlesneria sp. | reverse complement strand
GACGAGGAGGCCTCCCTGCCACTGCTTCCGCTTGAAAGTCTGCTCTATCATCTGGAGCGGGGACGAAGCGAATGGCTGTCTCTGGTCGGTCGTTCTCCCACTGTGTGGGGACGGCGCCGGTTTGGTTTGACACCACTTTTGCCTCAGATCCTGGTCAAGTCGGGCTTCCTGGCAGCCATGCACGTGGTTCTGGATGATGGAATTTACCCGGATGCCGAGTACACCAAACTCCGCTGGCGTGGTGTTGATGGGACCTTGATTGACGCCTTCAGCCGTATTCCGCTGGCGGCAGAGGGGGCCTCCAGCTACCTGCGATTCCCGGCGCGAATGGCTGAGTCCATGGATCAGGATCACGTTGCCGGTCTGATTCTGGCCCGCTGGCCTGATATCGAAGCACCCTGGTACCACGACCTGCGGCGTTCGCAGAAGTACGCCCCGTGTTTGGGGCGTTTCATCTCGTTCGATCGCTTCTTCGAAGAGACCGAACTTCCCGGTCAGCATAGTACTCATAAGCCGAACGAGTACTTTTCGCCGATCCTGATTCAGCACGTCGCGCGACGCGAGAAGGATCCGATTCAACGGTACACGCTGCATAACAGGCTTCGCCGGCAGTGGGACGCGACAGCGTGGTGTCATGCCGCCGCAGATGCGCTGATGAATCGTCCCATTGATGTTCAATTCGGCCGGGAGGTCGAAGCGGGACTCGAGTCTGCGCTGCTGGATCGGGAATTCTCCACGACAGAGCAACTCGAAGCAGACTTGCTTGAGGCGCAAAAGGGGGGTGCCCGGCGACTCGCGCGGATTATCATGCACGGGGCCACGGGAGAACGGGGATTCCTTGTTCTCAATCCCCTCTCCTTCACACGTCGCGTGGTCGTTCAACTGCCCGGTATTAAGTCTCCACCACCCATCTCGGGTCCCGTTAAGGCGATCGAGTTCAATCCGGCTCATCCCGAACTGACGGCCTGTGTCGTTGAGGTTCCTGGCAATGGATACGCCTGGATTCCCGAGGCCTCGCAGTCGCCCCGCCCGGCTTTGCCCAAGCAACCTCTCGCCGAAGACTGGCTGCTTCGTAATGATCACTTTGAAGTCGCGATCAATGAGCGAACTGGTGGAATCGCGCATGTGCGGCTGCATAACCAGCGAGCAAAACGGGTCAGCCAGCAGTTGTCGTTTCGTTTTCCTCGGGAGCGGGCCATTCCCGTCGTCGACCAACCGGGCGAGACCACCAAGTCGCAGTACGCGGAAATGCGATGTCTGGGGCACGAAGTGGTTCGCAGCGGCACGGCATGTGGCGAGATCGTCACCTTCGGTGAAATTATCGATCAAGCCAAATCGCAGCGTTTGGCAGCATACCGGCAAACGGTCCGAGTCTGGCGCACTCGTCCCACGGTCGACATTGAGGTGGAGCTGACCGACGTGGTCATGCCCGAGGGGGATCCGTGGAACAACTACTTTGCATCGCGGTTTGCCTGGAGTGACAGTACTGCGGTGGTGACCCGCAGTATCTACCATTCGGCCCAGAACTTTGCTGGCGAAAGATTCGAAACGTCCGACTACATCGAAGTCGCTTCGGAAGACGAACGCATGACGATTGTCCCGCATGGTCTCGCTTTTCATCGCAAGACCGGGGATCGAATGGTGGATTCGCTGCTGCTGGTCGCAGGAGATACCGTCCGCAAGTTCAAGTTTACGATCGCCATCGATGCCCTGTACCCGCTTGAAGCGGCCTGGAACGAACTGACTCCCGCACCCGTGGTGCCGACCGAAGTCGGACCCCCTCGAACAGGAGCGACGGGGTGGTTCTTTCATCTGGATTCTCGACACGTGCAGATGACTCGTCTGCTGCCGGTCGAAACCGACAAAACCCCTCCTTCGCCATTGGAACAGTTCGAACACACGAGCGTGCCGAATGATCCGGGTTTCGCGATTCGGTTGATCGAAACCGAAGGATTGTCGAAACCGGTCAAGCTGCGCTGCTTCCGGCAGCCAACATTCGCCCGCAAGCGAGACTTCCGGGGCGAGACCCTCTCGGAACTTCGCATTGAGGGGGATGCCGTGCTGATTGATCTGACGGCGTTTGAAATCGTCGACATCGAACTCCGTTTCGGTCAGGTGTGAATTTCCCGCCTCTGTCGTGACGAGGCCGTGAGCCTCGCCAGATCATGGCTGTGTGCGATCGTGCTCAAAGAGGGCGATGGCAGACAGTCATGAGTCGCGTTACCTGCAGGAGAGCTTCCCCGTCTTCGACATCACCCGAGCCCCATTGCTCCAGAGAAAATGCATCAAGGACGGACCTCTTGGTCCGTCCTTGGTTGTATCAATAGACATCGGCTATCCCTTGTCCGATTTGAGAATCATTCATTCGTTTCTGCCGCTTCATGCGGCAACGTGGGTGACGGGAGCTGTGCTGCTGGATCGTCGCAATCGCTCGGCCATGATCTTGGTTCGGAAATCCTGGATCTGTCGGATCCCCTCTTTCAGCACTTCGTCCTGTTCCTGATCTTCCGTCGACTTGGTCGCCACTTTGAAATCGGGCGTCACACCTGCTCCTGCCATCTCCCGTCCATCCGGACTATAGAACTTGGCGGTGGTCAGCCGCAGTGCGGCAGGAACCGACTGGAGCGGAAACAGCGTCTGAACGGTGCCCTTTCCGTAAGAGGTTTCTCCGATGATGACACCTCGATGGTTTTCTTGAATCGCCGCGGCAAAGATCTCGCTGGCACTCGCACTGTTATGGTCGATCAGCACGACCAGAGGGACACTCCACGTATTCGCATACTGAGCGACTTCTCGGGAGTTATCTGCTCGAGTCCGGCCACGCGTTTCGACGATCGTTCCCGAAGGAAGGAACTTATCAGAAAGCGCGATTGATGTTGTCAGTAGTCCCCCGGGATTGCCTCGCAGGTCCATAATCAGTGACTTCATCCCCTGTTTGTGAAGTTTCAGCAGTGCGGCATCGATTTCGTCCATCGTGGAATCTGCAAACTGTTCCAGTTTCAGGTAGCCAATTCCCTGATTTTCGTCCTCCATTCGAACATCGACGACACTGTGGAAGACGATCTTCTGGCGGGTGAGTGTGACTTTGCCCGAGCGGTCTCCTCGCGAGGCCTGAATCTGGATCGGGCTGCCAACAGGGCCGACGATCAGGTCGACGGCCTGTTGCAGGTCGAGCGACTTCAGATCCTTACCATCGACATGGGTAATCACGTCGCCCCGGCGAAAGTCGGCTTGTTCTGCGGGGCCCCCCTGCAGCAGCTTCAAGATCCGCAGACCTTTCGGATGGGATTCAATTTCGACCCCGATCCCCACAATGTTTTCGTTCAGTCCTACGCTCGGTCCTCCATTCTTTTCCGGCGGCAACAGCATTGAGAACTGGTCCAGACTATCCGTTGCACCATAGAGGAATTCGAGTCCCACGGCGGAAGGGTTCATCTTAATTGACCGGGCTGCCTGCTTCTGGACGTCTCTCATCACCATGATGGCATCGCTGGTACTTCGTACTTTGGCCTGACTTCGGATCCGCTCCAGATCGTCGCGAAACTTTTCCACCGCTTCTCCCGATCCCTGGACCTGTGCCGCTTTGATGAAGGCAGGAACCTCGAGCGCGTGGGACAGATGATTGAGTGCTCCATTCACCCGGCGGGCATAACTGGCCGGCGTGATGTGTCGTTCGTCAATCAATTGCGAAACCTCAGCGTAGAAGGATTCCGTTCCTTGAGAGGTTAGCTGCTCAAGCATCCGCAGAACGCGTGGATCCGAGTAACGCTGTCGTATCTTATCTGCGATTGACGGTTGAGTAGGGGCAGTCTGGTCGGGGGTATTCGAAGGTGGGGGCTGACGTTTCTGGGTCGCAACAGGCTCAGCCGATTCTGTCGGAATCAGCGACGGGCTGCTGCGAGTGAGAGGCGAGAAAAGTCCCCCTTCCTCCTGATCCAGATTCGGGTCGCTGGGGTAATAGGGTGAGGTGATGGGAGGAGCATCCTGAACCCGCAGACGGTCTGTGCGAGAGCGTGTCGCCACGTCATTCGACGGGGCGGTGCCTCGGTTGATAACGCCTCGTACAGGGGGGGCAGCACAGCGGGAACATCCATTCTGTACCTGTGCTGTCGCGGGAAGCGACAAGCTGAAAGTCAGTGCGAGAACTGACGCGATGGAAGCGGGAATTGGCAAACGCATGAACAGACCTCCTGATTGAATTCTTGCGATGAAGACCAAGGCAACGTCACATGAGCCTCGTGCCGTCTCATCGCTCCTGAATAGTCCATACCGTCCATCGAGTAGACTCAGTTGCACACCAGCAACGCTTCCAGTTCAGCGATATCGTACGATTCTTCACCGTCATCGCTATCAGCAACAAGCGTGGCTTCCGCAGGCGTTTCGACAGGAACGACTTCCCCTCGCAGGACGCGGACTGAAGCGGGGGCCTCGATCCCCAACTTGACGGACCCTTTGCTGGTCCTCATTACGCGGATCACGATGTCGGAACCAATCTTGATGAACTCGTCTCGTTTTCGCGTCAGCACTAACATGGCATCGACTCCCATTCTTGCAGTATTAGCCTGAACTCGTCATTCGCCTCCCTTGGCGAATCCGTCGTTCAACGAAAGGCTAGTAAAGCACCCGCCGTGCCAAACTCGTCGTTAGTGTCAATAGCGGTCTCGAACGGTGAATCAGAGGCGTTTTTCCCTTGAAAATCAGCTCAAACGGATCGGAACGGCAACATCCGCCGCCGGATTCGTGTAACCCATGCCAGTAAATCGAAGCGAGGGTGTAATTCTTACGAAAATCCCTTTTTGCAGCATTTGGGTTCAAGATTTTACTCTGCCACCGTATTCGATCCGCTACGGGAGTCTTGTCATCCAGGAGGGCCTTTACCTCGCGCGAGTGCAGAAGCTGCCGAGGAGGGGACTCTCGGACCGGGAGGGGTACTCTTGAAGTGGCGACGTCCCCTGGAGCAACTGCTGGGCGAAGGTCGTGAGAACAGCGGCTTACTCAGTACTGAGATACATTCGGCTTGTTTTCTCCATGGCGACTGCCAGCAGGTGTCAGAAGCTGGACGTACACCCGTCCGTCGCTGAAGCAGAATTCAGATGAGCGAGAGCGATGTTTTGGAGATTATTCACGCATTGAAATTTTGGACGCGGGCCCCTTCTGTCATTAACTCCGGGGAATAAGACAAGTTCGATCAGCACGAAGAGGCCGACCGCGATGACGACATCGACTCGCGTCAGTCTCGATCGTGAAGGGTGTTCCGATTGATAATCCCGGTACATATCGACGTCCCCTGAGAAGCTGATCTAAGTGTCGGTATCCCGTCTGAGAAGGTCTTTCCGTGGTTCGATACTGAGGTCGGTCCGTGGCTCATTCGTCGACAATGTTCGCCGTCGTCTGTTCAAGCCGGGCGATTCGAACTGTCTAAGAATCACATCTAATTCCTGAATCCGTTGAGGGAATTGTCTCGCATCCTCTTGTCACTATGCCTGAAATCCGAGTCTGATGCGATTGTGGACATGCTGTCTTTAACACCTGCAAAGTCGTTACCTTATGAGAGCTCGATGCGGCCCATTCATCGCGAACACAGAAAGTGACATTATGCTGGAACGAACTCTCGAGCCCGAAGTCATGGACTCGGAGGCGGAAGCCAGGGACTATGATCAGATGGATCATAGCCAGGTGAACCGTATCTTCGTCGAGGATTTTCTGTCATCGCTCCATCGCTTTGGAGTTGCTGATACCAGCGGCATCCACGTCTTCGACGCGGGGACGGGAACGGCATTGATCCCGATTGAATTGATGCAGCAAGGCTTTGCTGGAAACGTGACAGCCAGTGATCTGGCCGAATCAATGCTGGCCGTCGCGCGGAGGAATGTTCAGGCCGCGGATTTGTCGGCTTCGATCAATGTCGTGTTGCGGGACTGCAAACAACTGCCCGAGCCCGAGGCTACCTACGATGCTGTGATGTCTAACAGCATTGTCCACCATATCCCGGACCCCGGCAAAGTGCTGGCGGAACTCTGGCGAGTCCTCAAACCCGGGGGGCTGCTCTTCGTTCGCGATCTGGTGCGACCCGCCTCGATCGAAGCTGTTGAGAAACTCGTTCTCACCTACGCGGGGGACTCAAATGAGCACCAGCAGCGGATGTTTCGTGAATCGCTTCACGCAGCGCTCACGGTGGACGAAGTCGCTGCCATCCTTCAGGAACTGGGTGTCGATGCCAATTCAGTGAAACTGACCAGTGACCGACACTGGACGATCTGCTGTCGCAAATCTTAACGGCATGGGAAGTGGTGTGCTGACTGCGTTTCCCTCGCTGAGACCCCTGAACGGATTCGAGGGTCAACCGACCACATCCGGGAACATGATCATTCTCTGCTGCCACATCTCAACTACGAGTACCTGCCCGGGCGACTCCATCTCCCCAGGCTTCAGCTCGCGACGGAACCTGCTGCCGCTTTGACCGTCGATGCGACCAGGGGGAACTTCAATGTGAACATCGTCCCCGATCCGACGGCACTTTCGACCCGGATCCGGCCGCCGTGTGCCTCCATCACTTTCTGGGCCAGCGAAAGTCCCAGGCCGGTCCCCCCCTGCCCTTGATCGTCGGCTGTCTTCGTCGTGAAGAACGGCTCAAAAATCCGTCGCAGCTTCTCGGGTGGGATACCGCAGCCGCTGTCTTTGATACTGATTTCCGCCTGACCCAGCTCGCGATTCTGGCGGACTGCAATCGTCAGGTTTCCTCCCTGCTCCATGGCCTGCCGTGCATTCACGATCAGGTTCAGCACCACCTGCTGGACCTGACCCGAGTTCACCGCAGCAATCGGGTGATCGTCAAATTGAGTTGTCAGGCGAATCCGGTACCGCTGCAGATCCTTCTCGACAAGCACCAGCACGTCTTCGACCAGCGGGACCAGATCCATCGGTTCTCGACGGTCACTCTGCTGACGTGCGTAGGACAGCATTCCGGTCGTGATCTTTGATGCACGATGGCCTGCCGCCAGAATCTTCTCGAACGATTTGTCACGAATGGCCGGATCTTTATGCCGCACGCCCATCTTCGCGTAGTTGATCACCGTCATCAGAATGTTGTTGAACTCATGCGTGATCGAGGAGGCCAGAGCCCCGACGGAGCTCATCTTCTGTGCCTGCAGCAGTTGCTGTTGCAGTGACTGAATCTGCTGCTGCAGTTCGGCAATTTTTGCGGCTGCCCGTCGTTCGTCGAATTCGGGTGGGGTGGCCTTCATGTCGGAAATTACCTTGAATGAACACACAATCAATTTCAGACGACACGTTGACGCGGACAGATTGTGAACCCGCAATCGCTCTCATGTGGTGTATCGGAAACCGCGACGAGTCGACTTCATGCCGATGAGTCGGCGGCGTGTTGTCAGTCAGTCGGAATGAGAACGGGATTCCGCGTGCTGAAGTTGTGACAGGCAGGTAATTCAGGGAGGATGTGTCGTCTGTGGCTGTGTTGGACAGGCGAGCGTCGATTCCATGTCCAATCGCACAGGTTGCAGACGGATTCCATTCAAGATTAGGCTGACCCGATGACCGCAGTTCACGTGGATGGTCTCGTGGCGATCGAAGTGAAGGCGGAAAGCTTTCGATCGAGTTGAGTGCGGGGCAGCAGATCCTGCCATGGCGCGAGTCGAAGCTTGAACAGAGACGGCAGCGGAATCACATGCGAACATCGCACGGGAAGAACGTGCGACGTCGGTGACATCAAACTTGGCTTCAACAGGAAAAATAAACGATGCGCAATTTGAAATGGGTGAATGGTCTGGCTTTTCTGACATCGGTCCTGGGTGTCTCCGTCTGCGGTCACGCTGATGAGTATCTCAATGGAATCGAATGGAAAGAACCGGCTCTGGTTGTCCCGGGTGAGAACGGTGGGGCTCCGTCGGACGCGGTCATCCTTTTCAACGGTAAAGATCTTTCAGCCTGGCAGGGGGCCGAGAACTGGAAGATCGACAACGGTGCGATGGTCAGCGGCAAAGGTGATGTCCGCACAAAAGAGTCCTTCGGTGACTGCCAGCTCCACATTGAGTGGTCTGCTCCGACACCCGCTGTGGGAAGCGGTCAGGGACGGGGCAACAGCGGAATCTTTTTGATGGATACCTATGAGCTTCAGGTGCTCGATTCCTACGACAACAAGACCTATTCCGATGGTCAGGCAGGAGCCATCTACAAGCAGACCCCGCCGCAGGTGAATGTGACTCGTGCTCCTGGCACGTGGAACATCTATGACATCATCTGGACGGCTCCTCGCTTCAAAGAAGATGGTGCACTGGCATCGCCCGCCTATATCACGGCGCTGCACAATGGGGTTCTGATCCTGAACCACTTCGAGCTGAAGGGAGATACTCCTTTCCATCGTCCTCCGGCCTATACCAAGCACGCTGATCGTCTTCCGATCCGCCTGCAGGATCACGGAAACCCGGTCCGCTTCCGAAACATCTGGATCCGCGAAACGAAGCCCGTTGTCGGTAAGGCGGTGAAAAAGCCATTCCTGCGTGACGACAAAGGGAACGAAAAACCCATCGAGTAAGCATCAGGAAATTGGTCAGTACGACGGCCAGTTCCCGATGACAATCTGAATTCCGATGCCACTGTACGACCGTCTTCGGTCGTGCAGTGCGCTCTTCAAAAAACGACCGGCCCTTCCCAATCGCCAGCCAGAGACTGATAGGGAACTGGTATCTGAAGGGACTGCTCTTCCGAAGACTGCAGAGCAGTGGCATGTCTTGTCTCAGATCCCCTGCAAAAATTTCATATCCGTGGAATATCGAACTCCGATGCCACTGTACGACCGTCTTCGGTCGTGCAGTGCACTCTTCAAAACGACCGGCCCTCCCGATCGTCAGCCAGAGTCTGATAGGGAACTGGTGTCAGAAGGGACTGCTCTTCCGAAGACTGCAGAGCAGTGGCATGTCTTGTTTCAGATCCCCTGCACAAATTTCATATCCGTGGAATGTCGAATTCTGATGCCACTGTACGACCGTCTTCGGTCGTGCAGTGCAGTCTTCAAAACGACCTGTCCCTCCCGATCACCAGCCAGAGACTGATAGGGAACTGGCATCAGAAGGGACTGCTCTTCCGAAGACTGCAGAGCAGTGGCATTTCTTGTCTCGATTCCCCTGCTCTCGTGTGACAACAAAACTACCGCGTGCGGGGATTCCGTAAGTAGTAAAAGCGGCCGTCTTCGGCTCCGCCCAGAAAATCCGGGATCCCGTCCGCGTTGAAGTCGACGATGGCTGGACTGACATCGTGACCTTCGATGTTTTGCTGGGCGAGTGACCCGATATGCTCAAACCGCCACTGGCCGTCCACCTGCCCCAGGCCCCGGTAAAGATCTGCGTTGGTCGAATTCAGCAGGATGTCGAGGTTTCCATCTCCGTCCCAGTCGACGACGGCCAACTTGCGACGGCCGCTCCCTCCTGCCTTGCGATTGTTGAATTGAAGCGGCTTCCCGTCCCTGTCGGTGAACAGTCGGCGCGGAGGCAACAGGACGAGGGCACCGTCCCGCCGGGTTCGTTCAAACAGGACGAAAAATCCTTCGTGATCGAGCATTGCCAGGTCAGGGAGACCGTCTCCTGTGAAGTCGTGTACGACCGGTGTTGTTCGCCATTGAGTCACCAGCGCATTCCCTTCCGGCTCCCACCAGGTCCATGCCGGTTTGCGGGGGCCGTCCGTCCATTCGACTGTGACTGGGGTCGCCTCGGTGAACTCGGGAACTTCCCGCGTTCCCATGTTTTTCAACCACTGCACCCGGCCAAGAATGGAATTGAAGAGGATGTCGTTCAGGCCATCTCCATCCCAGTCCGCGACGTTGAGTGTGGTGTATCCCCATTTGGCTTCTGCCGGACCCTGGATGCTTCCATTGGGACCCGCCATCACGCGGAAGACCTTAGAGTTGAACTGCAGTCGACGTGGAGCGGCCCACTTTGGTTGTTCGATCCCACGACCGCTCAGGTTCTCGAAAATCTCGATATAGCCGGCTGTGTTTCCAGAGATGATGTCGATGTCTCCATCAGCGTCCCAGTCGATGGCGTAGGGGGTTGCCAGAGCACCACACTTGAGTGTGTCGGCTTCCTGCTGGAAGTAGCGAGGAGCGGCGAAGAGGGGCATGTGGCCCGTCGTGGGTTTCGCTTCCTGTTCCGGTCGAACTTCAGGAGTGACGTTTTCGACGAACGCGACTCGGCCATCTTCGTCGCCGACGATCAGATCCAGGTCACCATCCTTGTCCCAGTCGAAGGCGACCGGAACGATCATCTCCAGGTCCATCTTAAGTGGCGATCCATCCGCTTGAAGTACTTGGCGACCGGGTGCGTAAACGGGAGCAGTACGTGTCCCGGTGTTTTCAAAATAGGTGAATCCGTCCAGGAATTCGCCGCAGATCAAATCCAGATCGCCATCCAGATCGAAGTCGCCGAAGTTGGGCGACGGACAGCCGAACACATCGATCGGTCTGTCTCCCGCCATGACTTTGACGGGACTGGCGTATTTTGGTTCCTCGGTCGTTCCTTCGTTACGGTGCAGCAGGACAAAACCGTGCAACGGACCATTGGTCCATTCCCCTTTGGCATTAAAGGCGTCGTCCCAACCGTACTCGCTCCAGTCTTCGATCCCCGTGACGAGGTCGAGTGCCCCATCGCCGTCGAAGTCGACATATCGCCATTGGTTGTGTCGAACCTTGGGGCCTTTGGGCTGATTCCAGGCGGGGCGATAGAAGTTCGCCGGGACGGGAAGCGGCAATCGATCTTGCAGCCCTCGTGTCAGGAAATGGGGGTAGGAAAATCCGGGGGTGAGAACATACAGCTTCCCGTCAACGTAGCTGGGCATGACATAGTGTACGGTGGAACTCAGACGGGTCGCGGGGCGGAAGGTGGGCATTTTATTGACTGAGGTATCGCCCGAGTCGTTGATGAACAGCCAGACTCCGTTGGAAGGTTTGTCGGGGCACGAGACGATCAGGTCGTAATCCCCGTCGCCATCGGCATCGCAAGGAACGGGCCAGGCCCAGAGTCCGACCCCGAGGTCCACCTGCAAGCCGGGGTGGTTGTAAGGGAGCCTGGTGAGCCCCTGACCCCAGGCGACATACGGGAACAACAACAGACACAGCAGCGACAGCGAGGACTTCATCAATCGTAGGCTTTCCACTGTTCGACGGCTCGCTCAAGGGTGAGCAGGAATGGTTGCGGCTGGATCCGGAGAGGCTTCCGTCGAAGTTGACGAGCCACAACCCCGGCGGGAAACTGCACTTGAGAAGAGATCTTTTCAAATCCCGCGTGACATCGTACCCCGCCACAAGTCCCTTGATAACCCGCTGGGACGATTTAAGCCCCTCTTTGGGAATTCGCTACTGTCTCTGAGTCTCATGCGCGTGTTGGATGTCATTCCAGAGAATCGACACGGTTTGATTCTCGTTTTTCGGATGCCATTGAAATGCGCGCTGCAGATTCGTGAGCACCTTGAGCACCTAATCGTCCAAATCCCTGTTTCGCAGGGGTTTCAATTAGATGCTCAAGCGTGAGCATCTTGAGCATGTTGAGCATCTAATCGACCGAACGATTCCGCAGCAGGATTGTGCCGCTGTGTGTCCGGGCAACTCTGTTCGGATCGGTTGCATGAGGATTTCGCCTTTCACGTCGAGCCCGAAAGCGGCTGATTGGTACGGACAGAAAAAACTGGTCTCAGGAACCAATTCTGCCAGGCAAAGCCCGCAATCGATCCCCTTCGCCGATTGTTCCTGATCTTCTTTAATGAAAACAGAAAAATGCGTCAAGAGTAAGTGTCGTTCGGAAGTCGTTGTGACGGGTTGAGAATAACGCCCTCCTGTTCTGCTGCCGGGTCGGAGGCTTCGTGGGTTGCCTGCACTGCAAAGTTGCGTGTCGGCCGATGACGAGGTTCCGCTCGGAATCTGCGATTGTCGGGAAAAGATGTTAACGATGAGCGGCGCAATTAACGGATCAGTGCAACATCCCGGTGGTTGGAAGCGGAGGCGATCTGTGTGGAAATTCCACTTTCAGATTGGGGCACCATGAAAGCCGAATTGGCTCACGATCCCACAAGTTAAGCTTGCCCACAGTTAAGCTTGTCGCGGGAACCTGGCGACGACCTGAGTTCCGCAATCAGGCTGAGACTGAATTTCCAGCGTCCCACCGTGGGCCGAGATGATCTCGCTGGCGATACTCAATCCCAGACCCGTCCCCTGGTTGTCATCAAAGGTGCGAGCACGGTCGCTTCGAAAGAAGGGTTCCAGCATGTGCGGGTGATCTGCCTCAGAGATGCCAATTCCCGAATCAGAAACGACAAGCCAGGCCTGGTCATCCTTGGGGAAGACCGAGACGTTGACCGTGCCGTTCGGTCGGTTATAGCGAATTGCATTAGTGATGAGATTTGTTGCAACCTGGTTCAGACGCAGGGGGTCTCCGTAAACGCGTGCAGGTTGCCAGTCCGTTGTGAGTTGGATCGATCGCTCGACCGCAAGGGGTTCCAGCAGCGTCACGACTTCTTTCACAATCTCCCCCAGATCGAGCGAAATCTGCCTCAGTTCGAGCTGGCCCATGTCGGATCGGGCGAGAAGCATGAGGCCATCAATCAGTTGCTTCATTCGTCCGGCCGCAGTGACACAGGTTTCCAGGGCGCTGCGATAGTCTGCGGAACTGCGAAGCCGAGACAGAGTGTGTTCCGCCTGAGTCAGGATGACGGCGACTGGCGTCCGCAGTTCATGAGAAGCATCGGCTGTAAACCTGACCTGCCTCTCGAACGCTTGTTGCAGTCGGTCCAGCATGGTGTTGATTACGCGGCTGAGCCGTCCGACTTCGCTGGATGTGGCGGGTGAGTTGAGTCGCTGGTTCAACCGGCGCGACGAGATTTGCTCAGCCGTGGAAGTGATTCGTTCCAGAGGAAGGCAGATCCGTCGGGCCAACCACCAGGCGCCGGCGACTCCCACTGCCAGTGCCATAACTCCGAACGTTGTGACTCCGATCAGGAGTCGACGCAGTTCATCGTTCTCTTTTGCCATGGGACGTCCGACCAGGACTTGCTCACCGCGGGGGCCGGTGACGACGATTTCTGCATAGGGACCGTGCATTCGAGTGAGGTAGGGGCGGGGGCCGGTCAGAGACGACGGATCCTTCACGGGGGCAGCAAACGGAGGGTGAGGCATTGTCCCCCCGATATACTCGCCGTCCCGATCCCAGACAGCAAAGTAGGCATGATCACGAGGGGCCGGACCGAAGCGGTGCCGGTACGTCCTCGCGATTCTCAGCGATGAGAGCTGATCGTGCTTCTGCAGGTCCTGTGAAAGGAGTTGTGCGGCGCCGAGAAGGTCGGCTTCTACCTGGCGATGGGTGGCCTGTCTGACGAGCCAGTAGATCGACCCCCCGTACACCAAGACCAGCAGCGACAACAGGATCAATTGTGAGAGAACCAGATCGGTTCGAATCGATCGCGACCTGTGCCCCTCGTGTGGTTGTGTTGCTATTGAAGTGAGGGCCGCCGATGAGGTTGCAGCGCCAGCGCCGGGACTGGTTCGGTCGGGAAGTGGCGAAGAGTGAGAAACAGGGGTGGTCGATATTGCGAGTGGCTCACGTTCCGATGGATTACTGGGTGACGACATAACCCTGTCCCCGCCGGGTGGCAATGACGTCCCGGCCAAGCTTTTTGCGTAAGTTCGAGATGTGCACATCCAGCGAATTCGAAATGCTGTTGTCCGATTCATCTAACAGGTGATCTGTGATTTCATTACGAGAGACCACGCGTCCGCGATGGAGTACCAGATACTCCAGTACCGAAAATTCGCGTGCCGTCAGTTGTAGATCGACTTCATCCCGCAGGACGCGTCGACCTCGCAGGTCGACGACCAGATCCTCCAGCGAGATTGTCGACTGCGACTGACCGGCGGAGCGGCGAATCAGTGCTCGCAGTCTCGCTAATAACTCCACTCTTTCGAATGGTTTGGACAGGTAATCGTCCGCACCCAGATCCAGACCCAGCACGCGATCCGAAAGCGCATCCCGAGCGGAGAGGATCAAGACCGGAGTATTATGCGTTTCACGGAGGGATTCGAGCAGCTCCCACCCGTCCATTTGCGGGAGAAGAAGATCCAGAATCACGGCGTCATAGGGCCACGTCACCGCCTTCGATAACCCTTCGTGCCCATCGACAGCGACGTCGACACAGTAACCCGATTCTTCCAGAATCTCGCGCAATAGCCGGCGGATGTTGGGTTCATCTTCTATGACAAGAACTCGCACGCTGCGTTCCTCTCCTTGGCAGAGCTCATCGAATTGCCGCACGAAACAAGGCAAATGCCATGCCATGTTTTGGTCGTCAGAATGGACGACTCTCCTCACGTGACTCAATGGACTTGTCCCAGGAGAGCCGCTCGGGGAATTTATTTCGCAATCACGCCGAAAGAATCGCGAACGAAAGTAGATGATGAACAGGGACGGCCACATGGCTTTCGCGAGGACATTCTCGACGGCAGGATAGGACGTCGAGATATAGAAGTCCTGCGACACATGTGTCCGTCCCGAGGTGAATCACTGAAATGGAGAAGTTGCCAATGAGATCGCAATTACCTTATGGCTTCTGATTGGCTTCGAGCAATCTGCGAATTGCCCTCAGCTCTTCGAGGATTTCAGCGAAAGGTGGCGCATGTTCGTGGCGCCCGGGTTCGTCGCGTTCGAGGATTTTTCCGGTCGCTGACGAGGTAATTCTGTCGGCATGAAGGTGGATGTCTCCCTTCGGAGTCTCGTGTCGGCGGCCTTCGACCTTCACCTCGTCTCCGACTTTCGCGAGGGCTTGTAACTCCTCGCCCAGGTGTGGGGGAAGCTTGACTTCCGTGCCCTCCTCGAGAGCGAACCCGTCGACATCACCGTGCTTGTTTTTATGAAAGTCCCGGATTTTTCCGGCGGCCGACATGGGTCGTTCGGCCTCGCGCCGTGGGCCGTGGGGCGGACGTGGGCCACGGGGTGGTGCTGGTTCATCAATTTCGATCTTCGAATTCCCGCTCTCGATCCGCTCAGCACGGAAGACGGCTTCCCCTTTGGGGGTCGTGTGGTCATGTCCGTAAACTTTCACCTGGCTGTCGGGGGAGACGATTTTCTGAACCTCATCTCCCACGTGCGGCGGAAAATGAACTTTGGTTCCGTCCTCGAGCAGAAGACCGTCGACGTCGCCTCGACCGTTCTTCACGTAACTTTTGACGCGGCCCGTAACAGTTTTTGATCTTTCTTTCACTGCTTCGCTCCCCGGCGGTTTCGTTTCCTGGCCCGTTACCAATGGAAGTAGCCCAAGACCGCTGATTCCCAATCCCGCAAACAGAGTCAACGCCAGCCGATTTGTGCATTTCATTATGTATCAGCCTCTCATGATGCAATCCCGACACCGCTCAGGTCCACGCTGGACATAAGCGATGTCGCAGTACTCAATCATCACGATAGGCGCACAAGATTAAGCCGGCCTAAAGTCAATGATTATCATTCCAGTAAGGTTTGAGTGTGAGTAGGTTGCGATAATGAGAGGCTTTCGGAGGTCGTCAAAGACTGCTGCTGAATCGACGGAAGGCCAGTCTATTTTGCCACTGCCTGGAACCGGTTCCAGGTCGACAGGTCGTCCACGGAGCGTACGTGCGGGAGTCGAGTTCAGGCAGGATCGATGGTCTCGTCGCTTTCCTCATGCTCCGACGGAATGGCGGGAATCAGGTCCATCCGCTTTCGCATCAGGTGGATGTCCATGCTGGCGATGGTCAGGACCTGGGTTGTTTCCCAGGCGAGCGGCATGATGAATTTGGCATCGCAAGGGGTTCGAAGTACCAGCAATGCGTCGTCGCTGGTCAGCTCGCGGCGCGTCAGCCGATCGAGTGATCGATACAGCAGCTTCCCGGGGTGCAGGTCTTTTTCGATCATGAAGTAGGGGGGATCGAAAAAGATGACGTTGTACGGATACCAGTCTTTCCCCTGTGCTTTGAAGGAACAGCGGAGGCAGTCGACACGCCAGCAGAGGGTCCGGTCGGTCACCTTGAGGCTCTCGACATTCTTGACCAGCAGTTCATGAGCCCGATGATCCTGCTCGCAGAAGACGACGCTGGCCGCTCCGCGGCTGAGTGATTCCAGCCCCAGTGTGCCCGTTCCCGAGTAAACGTCGAGAACCCTGCTTCCCGGAAGTCGGTGCCGGATGTGGTCAAACAGCATGACCTTCGCCCGGTCAATAATCGGGCGGGTCGTCATTCCAGGGTTGGTGAGAAGCGTTCGTCGACGAAACTGTCCGGCAATAATTCGCATGCATGCACTTTCGGGAGGATCGAAAAGGGCGAGTATAGCAGATTGGCATTTCTGTCCCAATTCGCGGGAGACTGACCGTGCCGGGGATCGAGGAGGCTGCCGGGGAGGTTTTCCTCCCGGCTTGGCCGTTCCGCCAGCGTCACGCGGCGTGGGGCAGCGGTTCGCCGATCACCTCGATTCCGTCCGAACGGGAAATCCTACCTGCGGCCGGAAGCCATGCGGGATTCCTTGAGCTCTTCCCATTCATCCATGGTCATGA
>NZ_DASWWZ010000210.1:0-5183 GCF_036405755.1 Schlesneria sp. | reverse complement strand
CGTTGGAGCAGGATCAGGGCGATGAGAAACAGGCCCAAAAGCATCAGCAGGGTCATCAGCACGTAGGAAAAAACGATCATTTGACAGCTAACTTTCCATCAATCGAAACAGAACTCTCAACAGGCTTTCGCGACCTCATTTGCGGCGCGGACGATGGAAAGAAACTGGTCGGCCTTCAAGCTGGCCCCTCCCACCAATGCTCCGTCAATATTTGGCTTTGCGAGCAATTCTTTCGCGTTGTCGCCTTTGACACTTCCGCCGTACTGAATTCGGGTGGCGTTGGCAACTTCGGCACCGAAGCGCTGTGTGAGCCAGTTGCGAATGTAAGCGTGAGTCTCTTCGGCCTGTTCAGGAGAAGCGGTCACACCCGTTCCAATGGCCCAGACTGGCTCATAAGCGATGACGACGTTCGCCATCTGCTGTGGTGACAGTCCGAGAAGTCCCTTCGTCAATTGCGTTTCCAGGACCGCTTCCGTGCGGTTTGTCTGACGGTCTTCCAGCATCTCGCCAATACAGAAAATGACTTTCAGGCCTCGTTCGAGGGCGGCAGTGACTTTCTTGTTAATGACTTCGTCAGTGTCGCCAAAGAACTGACGACGCTCACTGTGCCCGAGGATAACCCATTGGCACCCGACATCCAACAGCATTTCAATGGCCTGCTCGCCCGTGAATGCCCCTGGCTTCTCCGGTGACACGTTCTGGGCGCCAAGTGCGACGCTGGAGCCACGCAGCTTTTCAGCGATGGGCAGCAGGTAAGGTGCAGGTGGGCAGACGCCAACTTCAACGCCTGTGGAGCCACCGGCGAGACCCTGAACGATTTCGGCGGCGAGCGACTGGCCCGACTGCAAAGTCGTGTTCATTTTCCAGTTGCCGACGATAAATAGCGACCGTGTCAAAGCGTTACCCAATCATTTCACTGCGCGGATAGGATCCAAGAATTTCCATGCGGACGGCCAGTCGAGACAACTCGTCCAAGGTCCGCTTTACCTTGGCGTCTTTGGAGTGTCCATCGCAATCGATAAAGAAAATGTAACCGGTTTCAGGACCACGCAACGGGAAGGATTCGATCCACGTCAGGTTGATCTTGTTCTGTTTGAACAAGCTGAGTGCGTCGGCCAGGGCTCCAGGTTTGTCCCCAATCTGCAGCAGCAGAGAAGTTCGGTCGCGACCCGTTGGTCCGACAGGCTTGTCGCCGATCATCGCAAAGCGGGTGACGTTGTTTTTGTTGTCCTCGACGGAATCCGCGAGAATCTGAAGTCCGTACTCGACGGCGGCCTGACGGCTGGCGATCGCTCCTGCCCCGGGCTTATCGCGAGCCAGTTGTGCAGCGGTGGAGGTGCTGGTGACTTCGATCAGTCGTGCCTGCGGCATGTTGCGGCTGAGCCAGTCGCGGCACTGCGAGAGTGCCTGCGGCTTGCTGTAGACTTCGTTGATCTCACCCCGTGACACTTTGCCCAGCAGGTTATGGTGAATGCAGAGCTGAATTTCTCCACAGATCCGCAGTGGCAGGCGTGTGAACATATCCAGGGTGTCGATGATCCGCCCGTCGGTGCTGTTCTCGATGGGGACCACGCCGAAGTCGGCATGTCCGCGATTCACTTCCTCAAACACCGCAGCGATGGTGTTGACGGGAATGAGGTCCGAGGATTCGCCGAATCGCTCGATGGCGGCCATGTGCGTAAAGCTGAACGCTGGGCCGAGATAGGTGACGCGGCGAGGGCGGACGCGGTTCCGGACAGAGCTCAGGATCTGACGGAAAACACCTCGCACGGCATCTGCGGGAAGCGGACCCTGATTTTCGGTTTCAATCCGCTTCAGAAGGTCGTCATCGGAGCGTGGATCGTAGGTGGCGGTCCACCAGTTGGGATCAGATTCGATCTGTTTTGCCGTAGCGGCTGCTCGACGATTGATCAGCTTGAGGATTTCGGAGTCGAGCTTCGCAATTTCGCTGGCGGATCCGGCGGCAGGCCGCGCGGAATTCGTTGCTGATTTGGCAGAAGTCGGTGCTACATTGCTCTTTGCGGCCTTCTTCGGCACCGGTTTACTGGCCATCCAAGCGACTCCGAGATAGATTCGTGGTACTTCATCAGACCGAGATAGTTGCTGATACCAAAATTCAAGAATTCTTTTACAGCTGAATACCAATAATTGCAAGGAAACGACATAGGGATGAAAAGAGCCCTGACAAACGATTGTCGTTTATCAGGGCTCTTAAATCGTCTCATTCAGACGGCTGGTGATCAGCCTTTCTGGAACATCTTGGTCAGCGCAGCGCCGGGGCTGTGGTCGTAGCAATCATTTTCATGCCACAGAGGAACACCTGCTGCGTAACGGGCTGCCAACATGAGCACTTTTTCTTCTGAGCCTGGCTTTGCGACTGTTGGACCACCGGGGTCGATCCCGAGCGAATCAAAATCGATTTCTTCAAAAATCGCTTCGTCGCCCAGATCTGCACCATCGATGTCGTCAGACACGAGGTCCAGTTCGGGGTCCATTTCGTCAACGTCAAAGTCAAACGACATTCGTGAGCTCCACAGTCCGATACAAATGAACACGAAACAGCGTGTTCACAACCAATTAGCGATAAATAGGGAAGTTCTTGGGCAACTTTTAATCCCATTGGGCATTGTTGAGTTGACAGAGTCGAATGTCAACGATTTTTTTCTTCGCGTTGAAACATTTCAACGCCCCCAAAAATCAGTTCCCTACGGATTGCCTGGTGTCTCCAGTTCGCTGAACCGACACGACTGGGTTACACTTCGCTTTTCTGCCCTGCGGTGTCCGGATTCGGTGAAGTGGATCGGTCGCACGCGTTGTGGCGGGTATCCCTTATCGACGTAAATAGAGAACTGTTAATAACATGTCATTCAGACGTTATATACTTGCCTCACGCTCGCCCCGCCGGCTGGAGCTGCTGCAAGCAGTGGTACATCCTGATCTGATCGTCGTCACGCCTCCTCCGGTGTCGGACGAAGCGGGGTTTGAAGACTGTCATGACATGCCTTCGATCCGGCAAAGGATGCTGGAAATCGCTCGTCACAAGGCTCTTCAGGTGGTCGAACAGCTGAATCAAGAAGAGCAGGATTTATTCGAAAGACCGCGAACTCTGGTCATCTCTGCCGACACGACGGTGATTGTGGAGGGGGCGGGGGGCATTTTACGTGTGCTCGGGCAGCCCCCCGAGTCCGACGACTGGCGGGAAATTGTCCGCGAATGGTTTCTCGATTTCTACATCGGAAAGAGACACGTCGCTGCCACCGCCGTGCATGTGGTCACCCCCGATGGGCGAATGGCAGAGAAGATCGTCGAAACCTATGTCACTTTTCGCAGCGATGCGGAGCGTTGGTTGAACTGGTATCTGCTGACGGGCGAACCCCGCGGAAAAGCGGGTGGCTACGCCCTTCAGGGGGCCGGAAGTCTGTTCATCGATCGCGTTGAAGGGAGCATCAGCAATGTCGTGGGGCTTCCGCTCGAAGCGCTGCTGGAACTGTTCGCAGAAGTCTCTTTGCGGTAGGGCTTCCCTGAGGAGGCACCGCCGCATTCGTGAGTGTGGCGGCTTCGCAGGGGTCGATCTGGCTGTAACAACTCGTTCGCGACCTGTTCTGTTGGCCGAAACTCAATGAGAGAGGGGCTGATCCGTGTGTCGGCTGTGAAGCGGCTGCAGAGCCGTGTCTCAGTGTGGTGACGCGCGTTGTCGTTGCGGCTGAAAAAGTCATTCAGCAGTCGTTGTTGATCTGTGCCGAGTTGATCTGGATCGAGTCGCCGGTTACTCGGCCGAAATGACTTCGAGTTTCAGATTGCCGATGATGTTCATCAGCGGAGCAAAACCACTCATCGCTGCGGGGCCGTCATCACTCAGGCTGGAATCGGCCAGCTTGATGTGGGCCGCGCCGATTCCATTCTGGCCCAGTGTGGCGTCGAGCGGTATCCACTGGTCGTTGAGCCGGGCTTCGGTCCACATATGTCCGCCGAATGCGAACAGCCGATCCGCGTAGACCAGGCCGACCACCACTCGTGAAGGGATTTGCCTGGCTCGCAGCATGGCGGCGAGCAGGACGGCATGTTCGGTGCAGTCTCCCTCCAGGTTGCGGGCCACTTCTGCGGCGGAGGCCATCGCGGTCGAAAAGTTCTTCTTGCTGAGCTTGTCGCGGACATACGTTTCCATGCGTTGGGCGATGACTCCGGCATCTGTTGCGTCTCCGGCGGCACGATTGGCGTGCTTCTGCACCCCTTCATCGTCTCGCTGCAGGTATTGCGAGGATTCCAGGTATTCGGCGTCGGCAGTGCCGGCACGAGCTGGGGATGGAATCGGCAACGAAATGACGGTCAGTTCCGCTGTTTCGGGAGAGGTCGTTTTCAGTGTCTGAGTTTCACCGCTGGGAATCAGTTCCTGCGGGTTCTGATCGGTGATTGAAAGGCGGTAGACGACCCGATTTGTGCCATGCCCTTTGACGAGCGGCTTTACCTTGACCAGCGTGTTGACCGCCAGGTCCAATTCGGCCCCTTCGATGGTTTTCAAGGCTTCTTCTTGCGAGACGACGTAGATATCCATCGCAGAGCCGAGCATCTTGGATGAGACTTTCACGGCCTCGCCTGCGTCATCCAGATAGCTGTCCATGGTGAAGCCGGGAAGGAGTGAGTTGCTCACGCTGACCTTGAACAGCTTTCGCGACTTTCCGCCCAGCAGCTCTGTTTCAACGGTGTCGTGCGCTTTCATCGTCGTGGTGCCGACTTTGGCGAATTCAGGAACAAAGGTCTCAAAAGTGCGAGTCTCGCCCGGCTTCAGCGGGTTTTTCTTCAGGATGCGATCCTGGTAGGTAGGCGATTTGACACCCTCTTTCCAGGCCTGTGTGGTGGTCTTGGCTTTGCCGTTGACCTCCTGGCTGAGTGACAGTTCCTTCCCGTTGATCAGGCCACTGGTGATCGACGACATGGCTGGAGGATTCGCCATTTCAAACCGGAATCGTCGCAGGTCCCCATCAGGCGTTTCTTCTGTCGACAGGTGCTGTTTCATTTCCAGCGTCTGGCCGAATCGCTTGATCGCCATGAATGTGTTCGAGGTTGACTTCACGACCTGTTCCCCACCGTCGTGCGTCACTGTTTCGACGAGGGAGCGACTGTATCCAATCCGCTGGCCGGCGAGATAAATGACCTGCCAGGACTCATCCTTCGCGTTGGCTTTG
>NZ_DASWWZ010000209.1:0-6218 GCF_036405755.1 Schlesneria sp. | reverse complement strand
TGGCGGGTAGCCCTCCCGCTCAACATGCCATGTCCATCGACTGGTTCCATCGTCTCGGCCTCGTCTTCCTGACCCAAAGGCACGCCGATTTACAACCATCTTAGAAACCGCCGGATACGATGAGTACGTCCGGTGGTGTGGGAGGACGGCGGGGGTGACCCCGCCTCCTACCCGATTATGGATGCGTAAACGGCCTGCAATCGAGTCACAAATGGCCTGCGGGCGGGCACAGAGCGTGACCAATACGGTGAAGATCCGTACCCGGCATCAGCGACGTGGGACGAAATTACGCAGCCAGGAAGACGCAGTCGGGTGTCAATTGCTCCAACGGCGTCAGACCCGGCTCAGGCAGCCTCGTATCGAGCCATACCGCATACTCTTTGGAAAACCGCGGGTGCTGCAGATGATGTTCACGAGCACGAAGGGATGAGGACTCGCTTCCCGTCCAGAATGATCCGCCGAGTCGAATCGTGCTTGAGAGATTTCTGCTGCTTCACAGGGCAGGGTACGACCGTCCAAACACGTACACCCACGGCAACCGCCTCATCACCGGTAATGAGGTGTAATCGGCCGTAAGGGGTCTAGCCAGAAGCCGCCCCTTTCCGTCCCGATCGCTTGCCGAAGAACAATCAAATCAGGGTGCTACGGGATGTGAACCGTGAGGACCGTGGCTTGTGGGAGAAACTTCGGGTTCTGCGATCACCTTCGGGGGCCCTGACATCAACTGAATGACGTAGAAGAAGACAGGGGTCAGGAAGATCCCGAACAGGGTGACGCCGAGCATCCCTGCGAACACGGCGATCCCCAGTGTCTGCCGCATTTCAAAACCGGCACCACTGCCGATCATCAGCGGAACGACCCCCAGAATGAACGCGAACGATGTCATGATGATCGGGCGCAATCGCAGCCGACACGCCTCCAGTGTTGCTTCACGAGGGGAAAGTCCGGCGAGGCAGCGAGCCCGGGCAAACTCCACAATCAGAATCGCGTTCTTACAGGCCAGACCGACCAGCACCACGAAGCCAATTTGCGTGAAGATGTTGATATCCATGTTGGCCATCAGCACGCCGACAACCGAACAGAGCAAACACATCGGCACCACCAGAATTACAGCCAGCGGCAGCGACCAGCTTTCATACTGGGCCGCCAGCACCAGGAAGACCAGTACCACCGCCAGCAGGAAGGCGAACATTGCGGTATTACCTGCTTCGAGCTGAAGCAGTGCCAGTTCTGTCCATTCTGCCCGCATCGACGGAAGCAGGACATTTTGGGAAAGTTCATTCATTCGGTCGATCACCTGACCCGAACTCGTTCCCGCAGCCCCGTTGACGTTCACGATGGCCGACGGGTACAGGTTGTAGCGAATCACCATGACGGGCCCCGTGATTTCTCGCACTGAAGCGACCGCCGCCAGGGGAACGAGTTCGTGATTTTCGCTTCGAACCAGAACGCGTTTCAGGTCTTTGGGGGCCATGCGGAACTGGGCGTCCGACTGGACATTCACCTGCCAGGTACGACCGAAACGGTTAAAGTCATTCACATAAAGTGAACCAAACCCGACCTGTAGAGCTTCAAACAAAGAGGAAAGCGAGACCCCTTTGCTGCGGGCAGCCCGTCGATCGATGTCGATGAACAACCAGGGTGTATCTGCGCGGAAACTGGAGAACAGCCCGGTCAGCCCCGGAATCGCGGATCCTTCATCAACGATTTGCTGACTGACGGTCTGAAGTGCGGTCGCGCTGATGTCACCGCGGTCCTCGACCACCATTTTGAACCCGCCGGCTGTTCCCAGCCCATCCACAGGCGGAGCACCAAACAGGTTGATCAACGCATCGGGAACTTCTTTCTCGAGGGTCGCTTTCAACGTGTCCGCGATATGATCCGCCGTCAAGTCGCTGCGATGGTGGAAGTCATCGAGCATGAGATAAACCGTGCCGAAGTTTGGTGCGTTGGCACCGAGCACGATCGATTGACCCGCGATTCCCATCGTGTCTTTGACGCCGTGGGTTTGTGCTGCCAGTTCTTCAATGCGTTTCATGACGCGGTTGGTCCGGTCCAGCGATGCCGAATCAGGCAACTGCACGTTGACCAGAAGATAACCCTTGTCCTGTGAGGGAATAAAACCCGATGGCGCAATCGTAAACAGGTGGTAGGTGAGGTAGATGAAACCAGCATACCCCAGCAGCACAACGAAGCTTGCACGGAGCAGAAGCCCCACGATTGCGACATAGCCTTCGGTGACCAGATTGAATCCGAGGTTGAACCAGCGGAAAAACCACCCCAGCAGGCGATTCACCAGCCCGCAAGCGATCTGCGCGACGATGATCCCCACGATCGCCGTCAGCAACTGCGGTGAGATGTAAGCGAAGATCGGCTCACCCGCCTTTCCGAGTTGCTCTGCAACCCAGGAACCCGAAGCGTATCCGATCCAGGCACCAATCATCAGAATGAGCAGTCGGGGCAGGGCCTCTCCTGACGCGTGTCCTCCACCGGCAGTCGCATGACCATGAGCCCCCTCTGCATGTTCACCGGCATGCGGAGATCGGGGCTTGAGCAGCAGCACAGCCAACGCCGGACTGAGTGTCAACGAGTTAAACGCTGAGATCACTGTCGAAATTGCGATCGTCAATGCAAACTGCTGGAAGAACCGACCGACGATCCCCGTGATGAAAATACAGGGAATGAACACGGCACTCAGCACCAGACCGACTGCAATAACGGGTCCCGCCACTTCATCCATGGCGCGAATTGCGGCCTCGCGCGAGGTGGCTCCTTCCTCCAGATGCCGCTCGATGGCTTCAACCACGACGATGGCATCATCGACGACGATCCCGATCGCCAGCACCAGGCCGAACAGGGTCAGGGTATTGAGGCTGAAGCCGAATGCGGCCATCGCCGCGAACGTACCGACGACAGCAACCGGAACCGCGACCAGCGGGATCACCGCAGCACGCCATCCCTGCAGAAACACAAGAACCACCACGGCCACGAGGATCACGGCGTCACGCAACGAGTTGAACACTTCGTTGACAGACTCCTGAATGAACGGCGTCGTGTCGTAGACGATGTCGTAATCAATGCCGCCAGGAAACCGTTCTTTCAGCTCCTCCATTTTGCGGCGAACAAGCTGTGCCGTTCCGAGGGCATTCGATCCCGGCAATTGATAGACGGATAACGCGACCGACGGCTGCGAATTCAGAGTACACATCTGGTCGTAGCCCAGCGCTCCCAGCTCCGTACGTGCGACATCCTTCAGTCGAATCAGAGACCCATCCGCCTCGGTTCGCAAAACCATGTCCGCGAATTGCTCATCTTCCGACAAACGCCCCAGCGTCGTCATGGTGAACTGGAAGACCTGGTCTTTCGCCGCAGGGGGCTGGCCGATCTGTCCCGCAGCGACCTGGATGTTCTGCTGTTCGATCGCGTGGACGACGTCATCGGTCGTTAACCCGCTACTCGCCAGTCGCTCGGGATCGATCCAGACGCGCATGCTGTAATCGCGCTGTCCGAGGAACGTGATATCCCCCACCCCGGGCAGTCGCGAAAGTTCGTCTCGCAACTGAATGGTTGCGTAGTTGCTGAGATACAGGTTGTCGCGACTGTCGTCAGGCGAAAACAGATTGACGATCATCAGCACGCTGGGAGACTTCTTCTTCACAGTGACGCCGCGTCGCTGGACCAGCCCCGGAAGAATCGGCTGTGCCAGGGCCACACGATTTTGCACCAGAACCTGTGCCAAATTCAGGTCAGTTCCCTGTCGAAATGTCACGGTCAGCGAATACGCCCCGTCGTTGGTGCACTGGGATGACATATACATCATCCCTTCCACACCATTCACCTGCTGTTCAATCGGGGCGGCGACCGTATCCGAAACCACGCGGGCGTTTGCTCCGGGATAGATTGCCGAGACTTCGACCGTCGGGGGCGTGATCTCGGGATACTGCGTCACGGGAAGAGTGAAAAGAGCGATTCCACCGCACAGCGTAATGACGATCGAGAGGACCGAAGCAAAAATCGGTCGATCGATAAAAAATCGCGAGAACATGCAGGCCGCTCTTTTAAACTGGGGGGCGGGAACGGGGCTGGCGGAACGATTTCCGGGTCTGGCAGGGCAGTCTGAACCAGTCTCTGCGACGCCGCTCGACTCTCTCCCCTGACTAACACCGCATCCCTCAGAAACAGGAAGAAGTGGGGAGCCAATCAGCTTGCGCACGTGCGAGGATTGTAGCGAGTCGTCAAGTCATCATGTGAGTGAACAAGTGACACGTCAATCCTCACTGCCCCTTAGCAGAGCTTTTCACCCCTCGTTGAGACTTGAAGGGAACCACGCTAGCATCACGGCCGCTGAGTGACCTATTCCGGGCATCGCTGCCCGCTCTTGATAACGCCCGCAGGGAGGCCGTCTGATGCTCGCCTTAAATACGATCCATTCTCTTGATTGTATCGAAGCAATGAAGGGGCTGGAGGCGGGGTGCGTCGACCTTGTCTTTGCGGATCCCCCATTCAATATCGGGTACTCTTACGATGTCTATAAGGACCGTCAGGCACCTCCACAGTATCTGGACTGGTCCCGAAAGTGGATCTCGGGCGTCCACCATGTCCTCAAACCAAATGGAACATTCTGGCTGGCAATTGGCGACGACTATGCAGCAGAACTGAAGCTCCTCAGTCAGGAGATCGGGTTTCATTGCCGTAGCTGGGTGATTTGGTACTACACGTTCGGCGTGAATTGCAAACTCAAATTCAGTCGCTCACATACGCACATCTTCCACTTTGTGAAGAACGCTAAGAACTTCACCTTTAATGGACCTGAAATCGCAGTCCCCTCTGCGCGGCAAACCGTCTATGCGGACGCCCGCGCCAACAAGAGCGGACGCCTGCCAGACGATACCTGGATTCTGCGTCCTCAGGATCTCGTCGAGGGGCTGACTCCCGAAGAAGACACCTGGTACTTTCCGCGTGTGGCTGGCACGTTCAAAGAGCGAGAAGGTTTCCACGGTTGTCAGATGCCGGAGCAGCTGCTGGGACGGATCATCAAAGTCAGCTCAAACCCCGGCGAACTGGTACTGGATCCGTTCAGCGGCAGTGCCACGACCGCAGCGGTCGCTAAGAAATTGCGGCGCAATTTTCTCGCCTTTGACATCAGCGAAGAATACATCGCACGAGGGCTGACGCGTCTCGCCAAAATCAACCCGGGGGATGTACTGGACGGAGCCCCCGAACCCAAAGTCAGCGCTCCCGCCACTCCCACGGAACCAGTCAAACGCGCTCGCGCTGTGAGGAAAAAGGAACCCAAAAACGATTCAAGTCTGTTCAATTAGCGAATCAGGTTCGTCGCCCCGCCGCTCGCTGGCCGGCTCAATCCACACGAGCCCCCGCCATACGAAACGATCCTGGGGAACGTGTCGAGAGTGAGGTCAGTCGCCGGGAGTGCCAACGACCAACCCCATCTGTTGGCAGACCAACGCTATGCCTGGTAGGTCGGATTGACCAGATTATCCGGTCGCTCACCGCGCAGGGCTTGAACAACCTGATTCATCGCCTGCGTCCGCATCTGATCAAGTGACTCCTGCGACACAAATGCGGCGTGGGGTGTGACAATCACCCGCTCGTCCTGATAGAGGGGATCATTGAGATCCGGTGGCTCGGGCTCGAACACGTCAAGGGCCGCTCCGGCGATGACATTCTTCTGCAGGGCTTCCCAGAGTGCTGCGGGGTCGATCAATCCGCCGCGCGACGTGTTGATGAGATAGGCTGTTGGCTTCATCCACCTCAGCCGCTCGGCATTGAACAGATGCCGCGTTTCGGGGACGAGTGGAGCATGGATTGAAATGTAATCGCTCTGTTCGCAAAGCTCCTTCAACGAAACCATGCGACAGCCCGTGCCGTAGTCCGCCCCCGATCGTGTGTGAGACAGTACTGTCAGCCCCAACGCGCGCAACTTGGGAACGAGTTCTCTGGCGGTATTTCCCAGACCGACCAGACCCACGGTCTGCCCCGAGAGTCGCCGCATCGGTCCGGCAGCACTCAGATCGTATTCTCCCCGCTTTGTTCGCAGATGGAAGAAGCCGATCTGCCGTGCACATGCCAGCAGCAGCCCCAGTGCGTGGTCGGAAACCTCTGATACGCAGTAATCCGGACAGTTCGTGACCGGAATTCCCAGTTCGGTTGCCGTAGAAACGGCGATATTGTCGATGCCGATCCCCAACCGGGCGACG
>NZ_DASWWZ010000208.1:0-4107 GCF_036405755.1 Schlesneria sp. | reverse complement strand
AGCGGCCTGCCACTGGAAATCGGGAGCCGCGCTGATCGGGGGCGAACCTGAGCGAGATTCTGACGGGCTCCGCTTTAATCAGCTCTTCAAGTCCAGCTTGAGCGGCGAGGGGGCAGATGTCCCCACGCTCACTTTGAAGCCTGATGTAGTCGGTGAGTTGTACTTTTTCGGGATCAGGGACTTTGCCTGACCCATCTTCATCGTCTGCGCCATCGCATCTTCCGGCTTCAGATCCGCCGAGACGTTACGTTTCTCGACTTTGGTGACGGCGACACCATACTCACCAGTCATCGCGCCGGGGATCTGATTTCTCGGGTCGAAGTACGTCTTAACAGTAAAACGGCCTTCTGCATCGGTCACGCCTCCTGCAGATCGTAACTTCGGGTCGCTCGGGACCAAGACCACATCGGCTCCTTCCAGCGGCTTGTCATTCAACGTCACGACTCCGGTGACAGCATATGTTTTAGGAAGCTTGCTTCCTCCACAGCCGATGAGCAGCGAAGCCATCAAGAGTACCAACAAAGAAAAAATGCGCACGACGGTCCTTTCTTTTCAGAAGGATGTAACGAAAACCAGATCGACTGCAGGCGAGGTGAGCGAGCGCTTCTCCAAGCCTCCGACTGCATCACAAGGGGCGTGATAAATTTTCTTCTGCCGTACGAAGCGTTAGCGACATTGAGTTGAAAGCGTTTCTGATCAGCTCCTGGCCACTCTGAATTGATGATTCCAGGATAGACGATGCTGCGAGATTTGCCCCGGTGAAATGTACCGCACGCACCAGCATGACATATCGCTGGTGATTAGAAATCGCCGATCACGCCCCCATCTGCCTTGTCTCCGAGGCGGGCGTAGGTCAGCCGGTCGATATTCTGTCCGATAAAGCGAACGGAGCCGTCGCCCAACAGAAACTGGGCGCCACCGACGTGCTTTGACTTGAATCCGAACGTCGCATTCCAGTTGCTTCCATTGTTCGAAAAACAGGGGTTCGACTCGTAGCCCGGTTGTCCTGGGCAGGTGGGAAAGTTGATCGGGGCTGTTGTGGCATACCACAGTGATTCAGGCCAGGCCCATCCCCACGGAGAGTACAAATTACATTCCATGAGAATTTCACCCATGAGAATCGTATTCGAGGTTCCATCAGAGAGCTGACTGAACTTCGCTCCGTACGGAGAAAAGTAGCCCCGTCCGAACGGCCCCGATATTTGCCCACCGTTCCCATAGTCAGAACGAACATTTCCGCGATTGAATGGATCTTCTCCGTCACCGTCGTTGTCGAGTCCCATTCCCGCCGGATAGGTTCCGGCCCAGGTCGCCAGGTTACAACCTGCATTCGACTGAATCTGTTGGGCCCCGATACTCGGAGCATAACTGCAGCGAGCGGCGCCTGTGCTCGGATCTTTATCGCCCCCTCCGGTATCGCTCGGGCAGATATAACTGGTAATGAGGTGGTCACAGACTCGCTTGCCGTTTACAGGTTCAAGAGTCAGGTTGGCCGATAAGAAATTAATTCCATTATATAGCGGTGCCTGATCGATGTAGGGAAGAATGCCGATCAGAACACAGAGATTGTTTCCACGATATCCATCAGTATAGCCCGCATCATACTTATTAATCGGGAGCATATTGAATGTGTCGTGATAGTTGTGCATGGCGAGACCCAGTTGCTTTAGATTGTTCTTGCACTGGGTTCGTCGAGCCGCCTCTCGCGCCTGCTGCACCGCGGGAAGAAGCAGGGCGATCAGCACTGCAATAATCGCAATCACGACTAAGAGTTCAATGAGGGTAAACGCCTTACGTAAGGATCGGAAAGACATACGCAGTCACCTCCAGAAAAAAAGTAAAACGGAGAGCATGACAGACGTTGGCCGTACGAAGAGAATTATCCGGCATCAGGTACTTGATGCAATTGGAATGAGTGCGCGTAACAGCGGCGAAAAATCAATAACCGTGATGGTGCAGATGAACAGTATTGCATTCCACCGAATGGGGACTCTCACACGAAGATTAATAGAATCTTAAATAGCAAAAGCCGGGTAGCAGCTTGCAAGAATCGATGGGCAGATAAACGGGCACGTGGCGTCATGACGGCGTTTAACGGTGGATGGTTTCATCGAAGCCTGGAAATATGACGGGGCTTGCTTTTTTGGACACGTCAGTGAGACGAAGAATCAAATGTCCGTCAGACCTGCGGCGGGGGCGGACAGTCGCCAGGAGGATCTGTTACGCGGGCAGATCCTCTGCCATAAGCGGTTACCTGTCCTGCCTCCAATAAGTTGAATCCGATGCATGTTGGCGAGCCGATCTCGGGCCGGCCCGTCGGAACCAAGATCGTCGAGGCCCGTGTTGGGTGGCAAAACGAGTAGCGGAAGCATCGCGCAATTGGGGGCTCTGCTGACCGAGCTACTGCTCAGATCACGACGGTGAAACAAGAGTCAACGATCTCACCCTTTTGCGGACGCATGCAGGGTGAGATCAGATTGACAGTTGCCGATCCATATTCTGAAGAGGCGAGCCGAATCTCGTACACCTCAATAAATCGGTCGATTTTACTCTGTTTCCTTGTTTCGAGGGGGCTACATCTTTTTCGCTCTGCATGAGAAGGGCAACCTTGTTCGGCTGAGGGGGGAGAACTAGAATTGTCGATCTTGGTCTGGCGAAGGTTTGTGGCGGGTCATCTCTTTGAAAATGGACTCGCTGTCCGTTAGGACACGCTTCAGCCAGGCAATTCAGGCAAACATCTCAGGAGAAGTATTGTGACGGTGAAGGTCGCGATTAATGGATTTGGCCGTATCGGACGTTTGGTCTTCCGGGCGATGGTTGAACAAGGCCTTGTCGGCAAAGATCTACAGGTCGTCGCCGTGGGTGACATTGTCCCCGCTGATAACCTTGCCTACTTGTTGAAATATGACACGACGCAAGGTCGTTTTGCTGGTGAAGTCGGTTCGAAGAAGTCGAGCCCGGACAAAGCAGAAGACGACATTCTGATCGTCAACGGACACGACATCCACGTCGTCAGTGCCAAGTCCCCTGCAGAATTGCCATGGAAGCCGTTCGGCGTTGATATCGTGATCGAATCGACCGGTCTGTTCACCGAAGCAGAAAAGGCCAAAGGCCACATCACCGCCGGCGCCAAGAAGGTCATCATCTCGGCTCCTGCCAAGGGTGAAGACCTAACTGTTGTGATGGGCGTCAATTGTGACAAGTACGATCCGAAGTCGCATCACATCATTTCCAATGCGTCCTGTACGACGAACTGTCTTGCACCCGTTGTTCACGTTCTGCTGAAGGAAGGTTTTGGCATCGAGGAAGGTCTGATGACCACCGTCCATGCCTACACCGCTACGCAGAAGACGGTCGACGGACCCAGCAAGAAGGACTGGAAGGGTGGCCGTGCCGCCGCTCAGAACATCATCCCCAGCACCACCGGCGCTGCCAAAGCCGTGGCATTGGTCTGCCCCGAAGTCAAAGGCAAGCTGACCGGTATGGCGCTTCGCGTCCCCGTGCCAACGGTTTCGGTTGTTGACTTGACTGTAAAAACCGTTAAGGAAACAAGTTACGCAGAAATCTCTGCCGCCATGAAGAAGGCCAGCGAGACCTATCTGAAGGGTGTGCTCGAATACACCGAAGACGAAGTGGTCAGCAGCGACTTCATTCACAGCAAGTCGTCATCGGTCTTCGACAAAGGTAGCGGTATCGAGCTCAATAACCGCTTCTTCAAGCTGGTCAGCTGGTACGACAACGAGTGGGGTTACAGCAACCGCGTTGGCGATCTGGTGAAGCTGGTCATCTCGAAGGGTCTATAGTCGATTGAGTCGGTCGCGATCTGGACAGCCCTTTCGCGGTCGGATTCAAGAAACTTGAGAAACAGTGCACGCGTGCCGCATTTCAAGTCCGAAAGGTCCATGGAATACGGTTCCGGCACTGAATGAATATGTCATCCCGAATGGCTCTGAGCCATTCGGGATGTTTTCTGTGCGCCTGGCATGTTGTGTTTCTCGGAGATGCAAGTTCTCTACGGGCCGTGATGACCGGAACCGTGAGCTGTAGGACAGGGTGCCCGCCGCGAGGCGGGATCTGAAGGGAGCCGAAAGCGAAACTTGGACTCGA
>NZ_DASWWZ010000207.1:0-5037 GCF_036405755.1 Schlesneria sp. | reverse complement strand
CGGCGGGATATCATTGATCGTCACTTCGTTCCCACCCCAGCGACTGCTGCGAATCATTTTTGTCCGCTCCGGGTCCGTCGGAGGATCAAGCGGCACGAGTTGATTCTCGAAAGCGCGATCGTTGCACTGAAGCCATTTTGCCTCGTGTCCCTCCCATTGATTGCCATCAATGACGACGGGCGGGCCGTTCAGATTCACGCCACGATAAAACGATGAGGTATCCGGCGCGCTCGAGGCCGTGGGAAGTTCTCGACCGATCACCAGATTTGTCGCGACGAACATCACCGTCAGCGCCACTAAATGGGCGGTGTGAATCCATGAATGTAAGCCACCAGACATCTTCGATGCACCTTCCCAAACCTACTCGCCTTAAGGCCGAGTGAATGGCTACCGTTGACCGCGCGTCATGACGTACGAGATGCGTCCAACACCGCGATCACTGTTTCTGAAGTACCTATTGAACTCTTCTGCGTGATTTATCACGATGACACTCCGCGTAAATCTTTTGTCTTTTTGCGACAAATCCGTTGTCGGATGGAGCATTGCTTTGCAGCGAATCGGGCTCGTATTTGGCTATGGCCTGGCCTACTACCGAGATATCTTGCGAGGAATCAAGCATTTCGCCGAGCAGAGATCCGACTGGATCTTCACGCCCCTGTCTCCCGATTCGCAATCCGTACAGAGCTTGCGCTCAGTAAAATTCGACGGACTCATCGCTCATGTTTACAGCGTCGAGCTTGCTGAAGCGCTGATTGCGCTGCGAAAGCCCGTCGTTAATGTCTCGGGGGTGCTTCCAGAGCAACCCATTTACCGTGTCTCGGTCGACCACCTCCTGGTGGGTCGGATGGCCGCAGAACATCTCCTCGATCGAGGTTTTCGACATTTCGGATACGTCGGCTATCCCGATCACGATTTTTCAGTCGGTCGTGAATCCGGATTTCGCGAGAGTTTGGCAGCGGCTGGTTGTACCCTCAACACATTCTATGAAAAAGACCTGGCTGAGGTTGATCCTACAGGACTCTGGTCTTGGAACACGGAGCTGCCAGCCTGGCTGCGGTCACTGAAGAAGCCGGTTGCCGTCTTCACGAGCCAGGACATTCAAGGGGTGAAGGTCTCCGAAGCGTGTCGGTCGGCGGGCCTGCGCGTTCCCGAGGACGTCGGCATTCTCGGCGTCGACGACGATGACTTGTTATGCGAGATGACGCGTCCCTCGATGTCGAGTGTGGCTCTTCCATCTGAGCGAATCGGTTATGAAGCAGCCTTCTTGCTCAGCAGGCTGATGAGTCGCCGGAAGCCATTGAACAGGGCAATGCTACTGCCCCCGCGTGAAGTCGTGGCCCGTCAATCGACAGATATTTTGTGTATGGAAGACCAGATCGTCGCAGCCGCGATTCGCTATATTCGAGACCACGTTCACCAACCGATTCGCGTAGCAAATGTCCTCAAAGTCATTCCTGTCTCAAGACGGTCGTTGGAAAGGCGATTCCTCACAACCCTCGGACGCGGGATCTCCCAGGAAATCCGCCGGGGACACGTCGAACGTGCAAAATCACTGCTTGTAGGGACCGAACTTCCCATGTCCGAGGTAGCCCGGCTTTCCGGATTCACCGAAGGGCGCCAGCTGTCGGTGGTATTTCGTCAGGAGACGGGACAAACACCAACGGCCTATCGACGACGCCACAACGGTTAAGGCAAGCTCGCAGTCTCTCGCGTTCAAAATAATCGTTGTCACAAGGAAAAATGTTGACTGGTCCGTTTCCCGGCGCATGACGCGTTCGGTCCACCCGAGGGGTTCAGCGAAACGGTACTTCAAATCAAGCGCGCAGCTTCCTCGCCAGTGAAGACGACGCGCTTATTCCCGGGCGTCTCACGTCACATCGGAACGGGGTCAGGCCTCGACTCCCAGAAGGTGACAGGCCTCTTCGTAGCCCGCCGCTCGAAAGCCGTGCTTATCTTCCCGGTTGTACCCGTACGAACTGGCGGTCACGCGGGCGAGTGCTACGATCTGCCTCCAGCGGAAGGCCGGGCGAGTTGTCTTGTACTCTTCGCAGACGGTCTGGAAATACTTCTCTCCGTGCAGTCGGCCATCTTCACTGACGGCGTATTTCAGCATCAGGTTCAGCACCGGATCCACCTCGAACCCTCGATCTCCGTAGACCTGAATCGCTGCCGTCGCAAGTCCCTGCTCGTTGTTTCGAATAGCGTCTTCCGTCACTGCCAGAAGCCGCTCGGGACGATCGACGGTGATTAACGCCGAGTGTTCGTCGAGGGGAAAAGCGGGTGTGTCGAACGGCGCTGACTGAATTCCCGCGTGATAGGCCGCCACGATCAATCCGGAAATTGCGTGCCGGGTTTCTGCCAGTCGTGCCATGTTCCGCCAGGCGTTCGTTGCGTCTGAAGAGTGCACGCCGGCCGAGTCACCGTGAACACGGGATTTATCGCTCCCTTGCCTCAAGACATAGAGATTGGAAGCGAGCGAAATCGCTTCCCCCACGACTTCAGGTGAGATTCCCTCGGCCAGCGCCGCAGCCGCCGCCTCCGCCGCCCGATCCCGTGGTCCCGTGTAAATCGCCTGGCTCAGTTCCAGCACCGCAGTGTCTCCCGGATCACGCTGTCCCAGCGGTCGGTCCGTCAGGTGGTACTGATCAAGCAGCTTCGGCAATAACGCTCGAATGGGCGGATCCGCTTGTTTATGTTCGATACGCATCCGTTCATGGTCGCAGCAATGCCGCACGCACTGACTGAGCAGTGTCTGCGAGTGCTCATCACCCAGCAGCCCGACCAGCCCGAATGTACGATAAGCGAATACGAAGCGATGCACGTTCATGTCATCCTGAACTGCAGGCTGAAGGGCGTTGAACGCATGGAGGGGAGACTTGCTGACCTTTGCCAGCAAGCGTTCGCCCAATTGGCTGTCGACGTCGCGACAAGCGTTCCTGATTTGCACCTCGAGGTCAGCATCGGACGCGTGTTCTGCCAGATGCTCGGCCAGGTGAAATGCCCTGAGGGCCTCGCGGGAGGAACTTCCTGCTTTCTGAATCTGCTGCGAATTGCGGTAGAGCACCTTGAGTACCGGAAGTGGTTGCCGTTTCACCGGCAGCTTGCGAGTCATTTCCAGAGCTGGAATCATCGCCATGGCCGTATGAAATCCCACATAGTCACATCCGCCAAACGTGACCGCGTTCGCCAATGCCCCCGCCGCAATCAGATCCTTAAGTGAAGTCTCGCCCTTGGCCACGAGTTGGGCCAGCAGAGGCTGCAACTTTTCAGCGGGGGTATTCCGCATGAGTTCCACCAGGGACTGATGAGATCCGAGACTGATCGAATCGTTCCCCTCTTCCGCGAAGGCGGTCGAAAACCCCAGATCAGCCGCAAGTGATGTCCCCAGGCCGACGGCGAGCATGCTGTGGCCAACATCTGCAAGAAATCCCCGACGAGTGGTAGACTGCATGGCAGGCTCCGTTGAATGTAGGTGGTCGAGCAAAACACCAGGCACCCATGAACCTACACTTACAGATCAGAGCTCGTCGATGGAATTCTGATATTTCAAGAAAACGAAAGCATCAGGTGGCATACGAGCGAGACTCTTCATCGGAATGGCGAATGGCCACCACGGAATACCCGATTGCCATCGTCAGCGCGACAGCCGCAGAAACGCCGTACATAACGGGAAAACCAAACTGGTCACTAATCCGGCCGAGTACAGGGGCGAACACCAGC
Organism: Schlesneria sp.; assembly: GCF_036405755.1. Classification (NCBI taxonomy): domain Bacteria; kingdom Pseudomonadati; phylum Planctomycetota; class Planctomycetia; order Planctomycetales; family Planctomycetaceae; genus Schlesneria; species Schlesneria sp. The sequence continues at coordinate 1,317 of NZ_DASWWZ010000207.1, read as the reverse complement.
GAACCAAAGTCCGTGAATCCGAGAATAATCGCGGTCCCCGCTCCGCGAAACTGTTTTGGGAATGTTCCCGAGCCCAACGAGACAACGGCGGGAAACAGCAAGGCGTGACCAAATCCACAAACAATTGAAGGGATGATCAACTGCCAGGCGTCGGCCACGAATGCGAGCAGAAAGTGTCCCACCGTATGGCCGATCAGCCCTCGCACCAGCATCCAGTGCCGCCCAATCGTCTGGCTCCAGTTCTGCACCAGCAGACGAAAGACGAACGCAGAGATCGCGTAGCCTGTAAAGAAAAACCCGATCCCTTCGATGTGCTGCGAAGTCGCGAATCGCGTCAGAAACGTTTGCGTCGCAGTGACCCCCAGTCCCATTGTCATCGCCGCTATGACGACTGTCCCCGGCCAGTAGCGAAACAGTAATCGGAAGGCCATCGGGGATGGATCCCTCACTTCCGACCGGTCGTTGTAAGTCAGCGCGATGACAATGATCAAATACGCGATCCCGATCAGTCCTGCGGCCCCAAACAGAATCAGAAACTGGAGACGAGGTTGCGTGACCAGATAAAGGATCCAGTCACCGACGTTCGATCCCAGGATCATCCCGACGAACCCGCTGCTTCCCAGATTCCCAATGACTTCCGTTCTGCGGTTGAGGGGCACGTGATTCTGGATGTGGGTCATGGAGCAGGCGAACATTCCCGTCAGACCGACAAAGAATGTGACGCGTGCAACATAAAGCAACCAGAAAGCGTATGTGGCTGCGATGAACAAGACACATCCCAGAATGAACAAGACGGAACAGACAGGCCAGACTCGTCGTGTCCCGTAATCATCAAGAACGTGCGAAACACTCAGGCGAACGATCACCGCGATCAGTGTCCCCAGCGCGACAATATCCCCAACAATCGTTTCCGATCCGCCGAGAAAGTGAACCAGTTCCGCGAATCGGAACGTCAGCGCGTTGGCCATGACGAGTGCAGAATTGGCGAGGTAGGCGAGCCAGAAGATCCGCCCGTAGACAGCTGACGCGGTTTCTTCACGAAGATCGGCCGACGATGGTATGGTCATTTAATCGCTGGTGGAACAAAGATTTCAATACGATAAGTGTCGGATTCGAAACACTATCCGCCAAACGCACTGTATCGCCGAACTCCCTTTGCCAGCGCAAGGCGATTGATCCCCCACAGCGCGATGATCCAGAGAATTCCATTACCCAATTCAAGCCAGAGCTGCTGGTGACTGTACTTTTCCAGCAGGATGGCTGCAGGGACAAATGCGAGGTATTTGAAGGGAAGCAGTTGGATCGCGTCGGCGTAGG
>NZ_DASWWZ010000206.1:0-30221 GCF_036405755.1 Schlesneria sp. | reverse complement strand
TCGCCTGCGAATACTGACCGTCGTTCATTTCAGCAACGGCACGGTCATACATGCGATTGGTCTGTTCCCGGGCCATCAGGAACCAGAAGATTCCTGTGATGAGCAGCAGCGCCAGTCCTCCCCCGGCCAGAGCCAGGACCAGCGGAGATTTGAGTACCTCCTGTTCTCCGGGGCGGACGGGCGGCCGATCAAACAGCGTCCCCGCGGACTTCGCCTGCTTTTTTGATTTTTCCCGAGGAACGTCAAGGAAATCATCCTCATTCTCATCCTCGTCGCCAAAGAGCGAATCGATCATGGCCTGTGATTCAGTGATCACCGGCCCCTCGAACAGGGAAAGATCCTCTGGTTGCTCCTCACGCTGCGGCTTTCGGTCACGCTTGCGACTGGTTGCGGGTGGTGGGGGCGGTAGCGGTGGGAGTTCGGGGGCAGGAACCTGCGCCGAATGTGGATCATCGTAAACGATGCGGCTCTCACCCAACTGTATGACATCGCCTGACTTGAGAGTCAGATGCGCCACCTTCTTCGAGTTGACTTCGACCCCGTTCCCGGTGGCTGCGGTCACTTCAAAACCGGTCTTGTTCCAACTGACCCTGCAATGCATTGCGGCAATATCGGCATCGGAGATACAGATGTCGTTGAATGGCTGACGCCCGATTGTCATAGGCTGCGAACGAGACAACTCGAATGACTCTGTCGAACCATCGTTCCGTTGAAGTTTTAGTGAAGCCATTTTGACATTCATCAAGGAAATAGGGGTTGGCATTCGGGTTTCAGCGTAACAGGGGCTGAATACCCTCAGTCTGCTTTCTTTCGCGATGTCATTCTGATTTTCTGCATTCCGACTTCATTTGCTGCGTCAATGACCGCGATCACGTGACGATGCTGGGATTGGGAATCGGCCGTCACCAGGAGTTCGGTTTTTTGTTCCTTGCGCATTTTGTCGCGCAGGGTTTCTGCCAGTTGCGCCGCATCCGCCAGCGGTTCGTCATCGATCCAGATCGTATTGCTGTCATCGATTTTGACGATGATCGATGTCCCCAACAGGTCTTCCATGATCTGAACCTGCTGGCTTGCGCCCTGCTGGTCGGGGTCAGGGAGCGGGACTTCGATGCTTTTTTGCAGACTGAACGACGCTGAAACCATGAAGAAGATCAGCAATTGAAACGTGACATCGACCATCGGTGTCAGGTCCATTTCCTCATCACCTCGACTACGCCGACGGATCGACAGCGGCGCGTATCGCTGCTCTTCGTCTTCCTCGTCTTCATCATACTCGTCGTAAACCTGGTCCTCTTTGGGGGCGTCATGGCTTTTGTCGAACGAGAACGGAGGATCGGAAGACTGCGCAGGTATCGGCGTCTCCGAAACCAGTTCCGGATTCGCGTCCAAGGGGAGATCCGACGGACCTGTCCATTCTTCTTCCTCGCTCTCAAGTTCCTCTCCGTCCCGATCGTTTGAGACCGGTTCGTCTGACTTTCGTGCCGCGTGCTCGGGTTTGTCGGTAGCGGGAACTACGTCGGGCTCGTTGTCGGCCTGCGGAATTTGTTTCGGCGCGGCTGGAGTGAAGATGTCCTGCTCGGGGACCTGGGTCTGCTCGCCGCATGTCGGGCATTCCACAACCGCACCGGCCTTCCGGCTGGAAATCGCCATCAATCCCTGACAGTGCGTGCATCGGAAACGAATCGGCATAGAAACGACCGGTAGAAGAGCGTTAGGAAAAGGTGCCGTTCAATAAGTTAGCAGTTTCAGGTAGCGGTTCGCATTCGACTTCACGTTCGCACCGATGAGCGAATCGTATTTCGTGTCCGGTAGGTTTCGGCGAACTGACCGGGTCACTCATCTGGTTTGTCTCCCACACCCATGTAGAGTTCGGCCCCTTCGACTCCTTTGATTGTTTGAGCCACCTCGTCGACGAGTCCGTGCAGAACGTCTCCTTCCGCTTTGAGGACAAACTTCTTTTTCCCGTCCCGCATGTTCTCTTCGACGTATCGGCGCACTTCATTCAGATCTGCTTCCGGTCCCTGTCCATCGCCAAGGACGATGCGGGGCGAATCGGCGGAACTCGATGGAGCAAAAATCGTGAGCACCGCGGTGCCCGACGAATCGACGCCCACGGTATGTTCCGCGGGTGGTACATCAATATCGGGAGTCCCCTGCATGGTGGAGGCGACCATGAAAAAGATGAGCAGGAGGAACGTCACGTCGATCATGGGAGTGATGTCCATTTCCCCGTCGGCAATTTTGCGCCCACCGCCGAACGATCCTCCATTCGTAAACAGGCTGCGCTTTGCCATGTCGGACACCTTGCTGGAGATTCACGTGAAGAGAGCGATCGACGGGCAGATTTCCACACGGGGATTGACTCCTGCAGCCACGAAAGAGGTCTTTTCCGAAGCTGCATCCCGTGCGACGAATTTACTTCCGTCTGGATGAGACGAGTTCAAGCTGGTCAAGGAATTTGCCAATCTGGTGTTGAACGCTGTCTGTCAATCGGCCAATCCGAACCTGCATGGACGCCATACACATGACGAGGGGAATCGCGATCATCAGACCGACGGCCGTGGTAATCAGTGCAAAGCTGATGTCGTTCGCGAGGCTGGCCGGATTCACACCTGTCGCCTGTTTACCGGCAATCTTTCCGAATGCCGCGATCATCCCCAGCACGGTTCCCTGCAATCCGAGCATGGGAGCGGTTTTTACCACGGTATTGACCCAGGACATCTGATAGTCCAGTTCTGTCAGCACTTCGCGTTCGAATGTTTCACTCATTGCCTGCCGCAGTTTGGCGGGGTGCCACTGCCGGTTTGCCATCGCAATGAGAATGAGTTGCGGAACAGCCTTGGACCAGTAGGGCGGGGAGTCGCACAAGGTCACAACTTCATCGAACTCTCGATTTTTGAGATGCTCATTCACCTGATTCAGGAATTCGTCTGCTATTGCCTCGGAGCGGAATTTCTTCTGATTGATCCGACGAAAGATCAGCACAACCAGAAAGATTCCATAAACGGCCGCGATACCCTGCATCGGATAGATCAGGTTGCTCATCAGGTCGACGAGCGCGGTCATGTCCATAAGGACTCTCCAATTTACGATGACAGAGGTTCGAAATGGCACAAAGAGAGAGGCACCAGGATGGGCGACGAAGATACCCTAAACGCCATCCGTTCGAAACCGATCGCAGGTTAGTGAGATTCCAAGATGAATAACGTCACGGGCCGCGACCAGGAATAAATCGATCGACCCAGTCACGACGACGGACTTCGATTCGCCCTGCCGTTCAGGATTGAGGATGGGTGCCCAGAGTCGGGCGGGACGGAAAGGTTCATCGTGCCTCACCGCGCGGGGCTGCGTCGTAGCGGAACTGTCGGAAGATCCTCGACAGAGTTTTGCTTAGATTTCAAGGGTAGTAACGGGGGCTCCTGCACGCTTGCCCCCGCGAGATGTCGCGAAGCACTACTGACCGAGATCAAATTGCGAATCGAAAGGCCCGAGGTCAAACGATCGCAGGGAATGTTTCCGAGCGTGCGTTGCCAGGGAACCTCCGATTGTATTCAGAAGCTGACCGTCAGGTCTCACTGATGATCGTGGTCATGCCCCGATGCGCTGGCGTCGGCTGTCGACTGGGGGGGCCCCTGAAGCATGAGCGGAACGCGCAGTTCCGGAAAGTCCGGGTCCGTGGTTCTAATTCTCAGGAGGATCTGGGTCCGGGCTGGTGGCAGTTCGCCAGCAATCGAAACGCGGACTGTGTGCTGAAATTTGCCCGTCGGTGTTCGTGAAGTCTCGCCAATCGCAGCTTCGACGAGATCACTGTTCACGATGAGTTCCTCAATGTCGAACATCGAGCCACGTCCGTCGGTCACAGTGAAGTCATAGGTCGTGGGCTCTGACCCCTTGGGGTGATAGACGATCAGAGCCGGAGGCGAGACTGTCAGTGTCGCAGGAGGAATCTCCAGTTTCAGCGTCAACCGCGTTTCCCTTGGCTCGGGATCAGTATATTTCACATCAACCGTGTATTCGTGGGGACCGACAGTGGTATTCGCGGGTTGCATCCTGACAATGATCCGTCCCTGTTCCCCGGGGGGAATGACCTTGTCGGAATCACCCTGCAGCAACGGCGTAAGGCACCCGCAACTCGGTTCCATCGCGGTGATTCGTACCGGCTCCGTTCCCCGATTCTGAAAGACGAATGTCGCAGGGACTTCTGCGGTGGGATGAATCTTCCGCAAGTCGACGGCGTACTGATGGAAGGCTAAAGCGGGCTGGGAGGGAACTTCGATCGACAACGGAATCGATCGCACCCCCGTGTGAAACAGAATGCCCAAACTGGCAGGGGTGATCGCCATGGCCCAGGCCATCAAGTGCACCGTCACGGTATTGGTTTTATTCATAGAGAAAGTCCGCAATTGACGATGAATGATTCGGGTGATCGCCCGGCATGTGCTGAAGCCCTCGGCTTCCGCGAGCAGTTCCTGTACTACGTGCAAATCCTTCACAGATCGCCGATGTCGATGATGCGGCGGTCGAGGCAAATCTGCTGGCCATTCTCGAAACGCTTCAGTCTGTCGTTTGCAGGAGATGGGGCCACCAGATTTGCTTGCCGAATCAACGCTTGACGCGAAGATGATCTGTAATTGTGTGGCTTGTAGCAGCAGTCGGTTTTCAGGGTCAACGTGAATCTGAATCCATCTTGACGGCTCTGCGGTGAGGTTTAGAATTCAGACTAGCTGGACGAGCCTGGTGTCGGCTTTGATGGGCTCGTCTCTCTTGCGCTAAGATCGGCCACGCATGCGACATTTCGTCGTCGGTGACTGATCTGATCGGCTGATATATCCGGCACATCTTCAAATGACTGACGAAAAGCTGAGACGGGGTATCATCGTTGAAGCGGCCCGTTTGATGTACTCGCGGAACGAATCCGAGTACTACAGGGCGAAGCTCAAAGCGGCCCGACGAATCTGTCGGGGCTGGGTCAAACCCTCAGAACTCCCCACGAACGCGGAGATTCGCGACGAAATTCAGCGAATGGCCAAGCTGTTCGAAGGGAACGGAAGGTTTGAACGACTGAGGGAAATGAGAGTCGAAGCCCTCAGAATCATGCGGCTGTTGTCCCATTGTCGCCCTAAAGTGATCGGTAGCACTTTGACCGGACACGTCCGGCAGGGGTCCGACATTGATATCCATGTCTTCGCCAGCAGCATCGACACCGTGACGGGCAGTCTGGATGCGGAGGGAATGGACTACGAGGTTGAGAGAAAGCGGGTCCGGAAAAACGGCGAGGAACAGCTCTTCACTCACGTTCATATCCGTGAACGGTTTCCAATCGAATTGACGGTGTATTCACCGGATAAATCGAGTTTCGTGTTCAAAAGCTCGATTACCGGCAAGGCAATGGAGCGTGCGACACTACCGGAATTCGAGCAATTTCTACGCAGCGAATATCCCGATGCCGACCTCGAAGTCGAACTGGCAACCGCAGATGAAGCGATTGATCGCTTCCAGGTTTATCGCTCGTTGCTGATTCCTCTGGAAACTGTGATGCAGGATGAGTACTACCATCCCGAAGGGGACGTTCTCTATCATCTGCTACAATGCTATGTCCTGGCGCGTGACGAGCTGCCTTACGACGAAGAGTTCCAACTCGCAGCACTCTTGCATGACATCGGTAAGGGGCTCGACAAAAACAATCACGTCGAAGCGGGTCTCGAAGCTCTTGAGGGGCACATCACCGCCCGAACCGCCTGGCTGATTGAACATCACATGGACGTTCACAAGATTCGTGACCGAACCATTGGACATCGAGCCTATCAGCGGCTGCGGGAGTCGCCCGATTTCGAAGACCTTTTGCGATTGGGAGCCTGTGACCGCGGAGCACGCGTTTGCGGTGCGATTGTTCCCGACGTTGAAGATGCGCTCGATGAACTGCGGGATCTTGCCCGAACGTATGGGTGATCAAACGGGGGGCAGCAATCCCTGTCTGAGATGTCAGAGCTTCACGTTGTCGCTCTCTTGAACCCGTGGGATTGAAGGTCTCGTAAACGACTTACTGTCCCGAGCCGTCGTGCGCTTCCTCGCCTATGCCTTCAGGTGCGGGGCGAGGAGCGTATGTCATCACGACCTGTGGATTTTTGAACTGACATCTCCAGTTGCAAACGCAAAGTGCCAGATGGCCCGATTTTTGGTTCCTTCGGCGTGCGCGCGTAACCAAGTTGCCAGCCACGTGAAACTGGATTTCTTCTGGATTGACGACCAGTTTGATTTCCGTCCATTCCCCCGTATCGATCAAGGGCAACGGGATTGGCTCAACTTCATCTTCGGGTGCTTCCAGAACCTCGATATATCCCGTCGACTTATTTGTCCAGTTGCAGATGATGCCGCTGGTTTCCTGTTCCTCATTCGGCATAAAGACCACCTTGATACAGCCATATCGGTCCAGTGTGAGGTTGCGAAAACTCGTGGTGAATGTCCATTCAGGACTGTCGATCGCGAAAAAATTGACCCAAACTGTGGGGGATGCAGCAGTGGCATCGAATTCAAAGTACTCGTCCGTAACTTTGACATCGTCCGGATTTCCTGCTCCGATGGCCGTTTCGTTCAGCAGACCCTTGAGCTGCTTGAAAGAGAACTTTGCCGTTGAGTCGCCAGTGGCCGATTCGGCATCCGAGGTCGCTGCACTGACCGATTCTGAGTCATTGGACGAAGATCGCTTTGTCTCCCCTTTGGGAAACGTCAAGTACCCCGCCAGGACGACCAGCGAGACGATTGTCGTGGCAAACCAATGATGCTTCTTCAGTCTGGAGAGAGGCTCGGCGACCGGCTGCGCACGCATGTTTTTGCTCGAAATTTCTGCACCTGCGCGTGCTTCGGCAGGTGGAGTGACAAGATCGTCGAACTCAGGAAACTGCTGAAACTTCATGTCTGCTAGTGATTTTGACAAGAGATCGGCCACCTCTTCTGCAGAGCGATAGCGACTCTCAGGCTTTTTTGAGTGCAATGTTGCCACGATCTCACACAATGACGTGGGGACTGACGGCACGGTCGACTGAATTGATGGGGGAAAGTCCTGGATGACCTGATTTAAAATCGCGGTTGTCGACTTTCCTTCGAACGGTGCCCTCCCCGTGATCATAAAGTACAGCACGCTGCCCAGGCTGAATAAGTCCGATCGTTGATCGACATCCTTTCCTTCGGCCTGTTCCGGCGCCATATACATCGGCGTTCCGGCGATCAGTCCACCTTGAGTGAAGTTGATCTTCTGAATGTCACTCGCCAATCCGAAATCCGTGATCTTGACACAATGACCATTGGCTTCTTCCAGCAGAATATTAGACGGCTTGATATCCCGATGGACCAAGCCCTTCTGATGAGCGGAAGCCAATCCCCTGGCGATCTGATGACCAATCTCGAGGACGGAACTGAGTGGCAGTGGACCCGTCACTTCGACCAGACGCTGGAGTGTTTTTCCGGGAATGTATTCCATCACGAGAAATGGAATCGGTTCATCGTGGATCGAGTAGATGTCCACGACATTGCTATGGCGGATGGCAGCGACTGCTTGCGCTTCCGAAAGAAAATGCTGACCCGTTTCGCGTCGGGCGGTGGACATCGGAGCCAATAACTTAATCGCGACAACTCGGCGCAGCCTGGTGTCGAACCCCTCCAGCACAATTCCAAAGGCTCCTCGACCGATGACTCGCCGGATTTCATAGTTCAAGAGTCGACCGATTGAATTCTTCTCGTCGGATTTCTGCAGAATGGCAGACAGGGCTGCATCGTCCGATACCGTTCGGATGACTTCGGTTACTGGCGCATGTTGCTGTTGCACCGCCAAGGTCTTTTCTGCAGCGGCATTGGAATCACCACCCGTGCCCCCCTGCTCTGTCCGCTTCGCCAGATCAATCGTCACCAGATCGTCCGAAGGCGGAGCATGCTTTTCCTGTTGAAGGGCATCGATGCGAGTGCAGATTCGTCTTCGCAGAGCAGTGTCTTCGTGGCAAACTCGGTCAATATATTCCTGGCGCAGTGTCAGATCCGATATGGTGAGGGCTGCGAACGAGATTTCGAGTTCGTCCATTCAAGTTACTCTCATAGAAGCACAATCGACGACTAACTGTGCTTTCTACTGTCGGACAAACCGCAGAAATGACGAGTCAGTGGACACTGCTTAAGGGGAACGCGATAGTTACCATAAACGAAAACAGATGCCAATTCATCTGGCAAACTACGCAAGTGGCGAACGACGCAGGACAGGCGCGTCGCGAATTGACAGCAGCGATCGAGAATGAATCCAGTAAACGAAAACCGACAACAGGGACAGTGCTCATGAAAAACGTGCCGGACGCCTCTCGAAGTGTGAGACCCTCCCGATTGAAGAGTGCCAACTCCTCCAATGGGCAGGACAATCAACCGTCAATCACACGCCGTGGATTTCTCGCAACGACGACGGCTGTTGCTGCCAGTACATTTGCTGCGCCCGCCATTCTTCGCGCTCGAGGTGTCATCGATAAGTTGAATATCGCCGTGATCGGTTCCGGTGGCCGTGGCGCGGGAAACCTCGAGGCCGTCGCCGGGACAGAGAACATCGTCACCTTGTGCGATGTCAATGAAAATAACCTCAACCGTGCTGCTGCCGCACATCCCCGGGCTCGGAAGGTCGTCGACTTCCGGAAGGTCTTCGATAATCCGCACGAATTCGACGCTGTGATTGTCAGCACCTGCGAACACACTCACGCATTCGCCACACTCGCTGCTTTGCAACTCGGCAAACACGTTTATTGCGAGAAGCCGCTGACTCACAGCATCTGGGAGGCACGCGTGATTCGCGAAGCGGCTGCGAAGGCAAATGTTGCGACGCAAATGGGAATTCAGATCCACTCTGGAAGTAACTACCGCCGCGTCGTGGAATTGATTCAGAGCGGAGCGATTGGACCCGTGCGTGAAGCCCACGTCTGGACCTCGCGATCCTGGGGACTGCAGTCCGCTGAAGATGCTCAACGATTTGGTGACATCGTGTCGGTGACGGAGCGTCCAAAAGAGGAAGATCCGATTCCTCAAGGCTTGGACTGGGACCTCTGGCTCGGTCCCGCACCCGCACGTAAGTTCAACAACGTCTACTTCCCCGGGCCTAAGTGGTATCGGTGGTGGGAATGGGGCAGCGGCACGATGTCCGACCTCGGAAGTCACTTTAATGACCTCCCCTTCTGGGCGCTCAAACTGCAGGCGCCACTGACGATTGAAGCGAGCGGCCCTCCGCCGCACCCGGACCTGGCACCCGCCTCGATGCATGCGAGCTACGAATATGGCGCGCGGGGCGACATGCCTCCTGTTCGTCTCACGTGGTATCAGGGGACGCATAAGCCAAAAATCTGGACGGAAAAGGGAATTCCCCAGTGGGAGAATGGTCATCTGTTTATTGGAGATAAGGGAATGTTGCTGTCAGACTATGGCCAGCACATCCTGCTTCCCGAAACCCAGTTCAAGGACTTCAAACGTCCGGACCCATTCATTCCCGAGTCTCCCGGGCAGCAGGCAGAGTGGGTACGGGCTTGCAAAACGGACCTGAAGACGACATGCAACTTCGAGTATTCCGGGTGGCTGACCGAAGCGAACCATCTTGGAAACGTCGCCTACCGAGTCGGCAAGAAGCTGGAATGGGATGCTCAGAAGCTGAAATGCCCCAATGCGCCGGAAGCAGATCAGTACATTCGCCGCGAATATCGACCAGGCTGGAAACTGATCTGAACTGGCCGTCTTTCCGGAAGCCGACTATCGACTGATCCTCGTGATGTCTGCGCATTTCCAGCCAGCGCTAGACATCGTGAGGCGAGTCGGTAAGCTTTTTGATGTGACGGGCTGGCCAGATGTTGGGCCGGCAACTGCCCCTGTTTCGACTCCAACGAGGACCATCATGGACGACGTCCAGTCTTGCTGCCGCCGATGGATTACACCCCTGCTGGGAATGGCATTCATCGCGGTCGTTTCCGTGATCGCTCAGGCACAATCGTCCAAGTCGATCAATGTTCGTGTTGTCGACAAAGAGGGATACGACAAGGTCATCGCTGCCAACAAGGGTAAGGTGATCGTTGTCGACTGCTGGGCGACTTGGTGCGTCCCCTGCCGGAAGGCATTTCCCAAGACGGTGGAAATGAGTCAGAAATTTGCAGACCAGGGGCTTGTCGTGGTGTCGCTCTGCTTCGATGACCCCGTCAAAGGGAAGGTTCCTGAAAAGGTCAAGCAGTTTTTGGCTCTCAACGATGCTCACTTCGAGAACCTGGTCAGTTCGCTGGATATTTCCGGTGAGGGATCTGACGTCTTCGAAATCGCGGACGGCGCGTTGCCCCATTTCAAGATCTACGGCAAAGATGGCAAGCTGTTCAAGGTTTTCGAGAGCGGCGATGACAAAGAGTTCAAACACGAAGACATTGAAGCAGCGGTAAAAGCGGCGATTCAGGTCAAACAAAATTAAGTCTCGTTGAAGCGCAACCTATTTTGACTCTCACAATTCCGACCATTGACTGTTCTGTTCAGGATCCATTCGAAGCCCTCGCCGAGCTACGGCAGAAGCTGAGTCCGCAAGGGGACATTGTCTCCGACGCGGGGCGCAATCGCACGATTGCACTGTTCGGCGAACCGCTCGCTCCTCGTCAGGTCGTGCAGCGAATCTGTAAAGACGTGCGGGAACGCGGCCTTGAAGCGGTCCTGCACTACACAGCAAAGCTGGACAATAAAGAACTGTCCGCGGAGTCAATCCGGGTCAGCGATGACGAAATCGCGGCTGCCCACTCGGCCTGTGATAAGCGTTTCCTGGCGGCAATCCGGCGGATTAAAGAGAACATCACCGAATTTCAGACGCGAATTCTGCACGAGGATGTGAATCTGGTTCGTCAGGACGGCACCAGCCGGGTCGAGTTGCGTCAGCGGTACCTGCCACTTCGACGAGTCGGTATCTGTGTTCCCGGTGGAGCCGCGGCCTATCCATCGACTGTGCTGATGACGGCCGTTCCTGCCAGAACTGCGGGTGTGAAAGAGATTGCCGTCGTTGTCCCCCCGACCGAATTTGGTGGATATAACCCGTTCCTACTGGCTACCTGTGCTGAAGTCGGCGTGACGGAAATTTACCGGATTGGGGGAGCCCAGGCGGTGGCGGCAATGGCCTACGGCGTAGAAGGATTGCCACGCGTCGATAAGATCGTCGGCCCCGGCAACCTGTTCGTCGCACTCGCGAAACAACACGTGTTTGGTGAAGTCGATATCGACAGCATTGCTGGTCCGAGCGAAGTCGTCCTGCTGGCAGACGAATCTGCTGACGCACGATATGTGGCTGCAGATCTGATTTCGCAGGCAGAGCATAGTCCAGGTTCCGGAGTCCTGATTACCTGGCACGCTCCACTCATCGCCGAAGTCCAGGCTGAACTGGTCCGGCAGTTGGAGAAGCTTCCTCGCGGTGATTTGGCGCGAGCCAGCCTCAACGACTACGGGGCACTTGTGGTGGCGCGTGACGAAGACCAGGCCGTTGCTTTGGCGGATTGGCTAGCTCCCGAACATCTGCATATTTCGACAAACGAGGCCGAAAGAATTCTGGGACGGATCCAGAATGCGGGGGCAATCTTCGTCGGACATTCAACACCCGTTGCGGTGGGGGACTACTTTGCCGGCCCCTCGCACGTCCTGCCGACAGGGGGAACTGCCCGATTCGCGAATGGACTTTGTGCCAATGACTTCCTGAAGCGCTCGAGTGTGATTTCATTCAACCGTGACGCGCTGGAAGATGCGGCTGACGACATCCGGCGACTGGCGGAAGTGGAAGGTCTCACCGCCCACAGTGCCAGTGTGGACGTTCGACTGGAAGACTGAAGCAGCAGGTCCGCTACAATCGGAGGAGACTTGTCGAAGGGAATTCGGCAAGTCCTTCGGCAACTACTGCACACGGGCGTGATCTCTCTCATGAGTACTACCGGGGCGCGCCCCCCAGGCGCGTGTCCAGCCCGAGCGGTTTTTGCGGAATGGCAAGAGCTCTGCGACGCACGCAGGCTGTATGGCATGGGACGAGGCTGCAGTCACGGATGAGTTCTGCGACTCACCAGAGGTGTGCCGTACAGGAAACTTCTGCCGTTGGCCCGACGCTATTGGAGATTTACCGAATGAGCCAGAGTTAAGCTGGGGGATTCATGTATGATTCGGCGCCGGACTTATTGCCAAAGTCCCCAAAGTCACCTCAACCGGGTGAAGCGTTTCGTTTGGTGTAACCGATCCGAAAGATGTGCTGGGGTGTGAGACACATTCCAGGTCTTCCGTGTGTTCGCGTTCACCAAAGGATGCGCGAATGGTTGAACATCATTCAAAGTATGTGTTGTGGGCTCGCCGTCTTCGATGCGGAGCGATCGCAGGTCTGACATCGATTTCCCTGGTTGCGGCCGAATCGATGGACCTGCGAGCCGACTGGCCACTCTCGAGTCGTAAGAAGACCGTCGAAACGGCGGAGACGAGACAGGCTCGTGACTTCAACAATGCGATTCGCAAGTTGCTGGCCGAAGCGAAGGCGCATGCCGATCGTGGTGAAATCGACCGCGCGATCTACATGGCAGACCGGGCCGCGAGCATTTCGGAATCTTCCGCGAAGCTGGTTCAGTGTGCTCCTGATGTTTCCCCCACGGCAACGGCGAATTACGTCAGCGAACTTCGCTCGCTCCGCAGCGAAAGGCTGAAGCGACAGGGGACGACTCCTGAGATGCTCGCTAAATCGCTGCCCGCCACCCCGCCAGGCGGAAAGAACGGTCAACATGCCAAAGTGGGGGGCGGCAGCGCCCCAGGCGAAGTCGCAGAAACGAAACGCAAGGCTGGCTCGCAGACCGCTCTTTCCTCTGCGGAGAAAACTCAATCCGTTGCCAGGAAGTCCGGGATTCCCTCCTCTGTTGCGAATCTCGAGCAACCCGTACGTGCCTTGAAGGGGGCTGACACAACGGATTCCTTCACAGGGCGGTCCGAATCTTCCGAGCTGGCTAATCCTGCTACGGCAAATACCTCAACAGGACACGGTGAGAACGCGGCATGGGATCCCGTGTTCGATGTCGCTTCCAGCACGTTCTCACCGGAAGGACCCCCAACTGAGGCTCCGCCGAGCGTTGACGATCCTGCTTTGGACGTGGCATCCGTTGGAGAGGCTGCCCAAGCCGCAGGCCCGATTGCGTCAAGCTTCTCGGGCGATCGCACGGACGGTTCGCTGGACACAGGCAACTTGACCGGAATGCCAGAAGTCAGTGGACCTCCTCTAAAACTGCGAGAACGACAACGCGACATCAGCACGGACACCCTCTCTGAATCTGTCGAGGATCTTGCGGAAGTCACGTCAAGCAAGGAGCGGCCGATCGTCGCTCCCTCCCAAGATGCGGGCGTAAACTTCGACACGGATCAAGTTGATATTGAGGAGGATGCTTTAGCCGCTTCGTTGAGTTCACTCCCAACGGAGGCAAGTACGGGTGGACTGAAACTCCGCTCGCGGTACCAGGCGCCTTCGAGTCAAACTCCTGCCGTGACAAGTTCGCAGGAGAGTTCGGCGGCAGATGAGGATTCTGCGGGTCTGGACATGCCAACTTCAGATGAGTCAGTAGCGTTTGCTCCTGAGCAGTTGTCCGTTGAGGAACCCCAGGACGTTGACAATCCAAAGCATTCTGCCGGGCTGAAACTGAGATCACGCTATCTGGAAAAAACGGCGCAAGTGTCGGATGCCTCGCACTCAAGTTCGGAGTCGGCCCAGCAGTACCCATCTGCAAAAGAGCTGCCGGCAAACGGATTCCCGGTCGAACAGGTCTACGAGCTGCGACGACGTCTGGAGGCCAAATCGAAGTTCAATCCCGGAGAACCCGTAACGACGTCACACGAGACCGGTGAGTCAGCCGCGATGGAACGCGCAACAGCTCCTGCGGTCGTGGAACTGGCCCGTTCTCCAGTATCGACTCCTCGTACTTCGCTCAAGCTGCGCAAGTCCTACGATCGTGCCGCAGATGTGATTCCTGTTTCGTCAGAAGTGGAAGCAAAGCCATTGATTGAAACGGCAACTTCGAAAGATCCTAAGGGTGAGGCTTACAAGAATTCTGACGACGATGCGGACATGATCCCGTCGGGACCGTCGCCCTCGATCATCGACTTGCCGAACGCTCCCGACACTGACAGCGCGAAATTCCCCGCAGACCAGCCTCCGCTTCGGCTTCGCAAAAAGGTGACGAAGGGGAACGAAAGCGCCAGTGCATCTCCGTCGGCGTCCCTGACGCAGCCAGAACGGGTAGAGTCGGCGGCAAGTGTTGCTCCTCTGCCTCCCGGAATTGATCAAACGGAACCGACATCACAAAGTCGATCTGTGCCCGTCAAAGCTACGAAGGTGGGTATGCAATCGAGTCGTGATTCGATATCAAAGAGTGCAGTTCCGGCAACCGTGAAGACCGGAGGAAAAACAGCCGCAGTCGTTGCGAAGGCGTCTGGCAAGACGGCCCTCAAAAGGCAGGTAACCACCTTTGAGGATGATCAGGCGGCGATTAGTCGATCGGTGATGGCAAATGGGCCCGTACAGCGATTCGCTCAGATGTTCAATCTTCCCCAAAAAACTGCGGCCTCAACCATGGGGATTGTCGGCGTTGTCATGATGATCGGTGGACTGTGGTTGATCAGGGCGACGCTTCGAGTTAATCCCGCTTAAGTGGAGTCATGGCGATGCGAATTGGCGTTCCGCGAGAAGTCAAGCTGGATGAATATCGTGTCGCAATGCTCCCGGTGGGAGTTGAGGAGCTGACGAAAGCCGGGCACGAGGTTCTGATCGAAACCGGAGCGGGATCCGGAAGTGGGTTGACTGACGAAATGTACGCCGCCAACGGCGCACGCATCGTGGCGACAGCCGCCGAGGTGTGGGGATCTTCAGAACTGGTCGTGAAGGTCAAAGAGCCGCAGCCTCAGGAATGGCCTCTGTTGCGCTCTGGGCAACTTGTCTTCACCTATTTCCACTTTGCGGCCAGTGAGGAATTGACGAGGAATGTGCTGGCTCGTGGAGTAACGGCCATTGCCTACGAGACGCTACGCGGTCCCAGGGGGGATCTCCCCTGCCTGACTCCGATGAGCGAAGTCGCTGGTCGAATGAGTATCCAGGAGGGGGCGAAGTATCTCGAGCGCCCGCAGTTAGGCCGCGGCATTTTGCTGGCGGGGGTTCCGGGAGTGGCTCCTGCGCATATCGCGATTCTCGGCGGTGGGGTCGTGGGTAAGAATGCGGCCCGCATTGCCGCCGGGTTTCAGGCAGATGTCGTCATCCTGGACGTGAACGTCGATCGACTTCGCTATCTCGAAGACATCATGCCCTCAAATGTGAATACCGTCTTCAGTGACCGTCATAACATTCGTGAGCAACTGCAACTGGCTGACCTGGTGATTGGTGCCGTGCTGGTGGAAGGTGCCCGTGCTCCACGACTGGTCACTCGTGAAGACCTGAAATTGATGAAGCCCGGTGCGGTCATCATTGACGTCGCCGTCGACCAGGGAGGCTGTGTCGAGACCTCCCGCCCCACCACGCATTCCGAGCCAACGTATGTGGTCGATGGCATCGTCCATTACTGTGTCACGAACATGCCGGGGGCCGTCGGAAGGACCAGCACCCACGCGTTGTGCAATGTGACGCTTCCCTACGTTGAACGTCTTGCCAAACTAGGGCTTGCTGGGGCGGCGGCCGCTGATCCGGGATTCGCTAACGCGATCAATCTCCATGCAGGCAAAGTCACCTATCGTCCGGTCGCAGAGACCTTCAACATGCCATTTTCGCCGTATCAGCCTTGACCAGTGGTGGCGTAAACTGAAGTCCCAGGGTCCTCACACCGCGGGAAAGACCGGACGGAAGTTTGTTTGCCCGCAAAATTGCGCTGCTCAGACGCTCGCAGGCGCAGATTGACCACCTGATCCGTGAAACAGACTTGGTGCGTCTGTGCCCCCACCCGATAAAGACTTGTCCGACGTCAGTTCATCATCACCCGACGAATGAAATAGAGCCCTGCCAGCAGCAAGGTCAGGTTGGCCATCCAGGCAGACCAGATGGGGTCGATCTGACCGCTTTTCGCCATGTTCTGCGTCATCATCGAGATCGGATAATAGACGGTCAAAATGGGCAGGAAGCAGAACAGGAAGCAGGTAAGAAACTGCTTTTTCGCCATCAGAATTGCGAAGGGGCTTCCCAGCAGTACGAAGAACAGACAGCTGACGGACATTGCGAACCGGTTATAGTATTCGGTTCGCATTCCATGAATCGTGTTCATTGCAGAATCTAATCTTCGTTGATGACGCTGAAAGTTGATGCTGTTCAGACTGTCAAAATCACCACGAGAATAAGCGAAGGCGACCTCAATCGCCTGAATCCGGCGGGTGTCGTTCCGCAGGCGGTGCATTTCGTCGATCTTCGTCACCAGATCCTGCGTCCTCAGCACGCGGTTTCCGGCGGATTCCCCGCGACTGGGGAGCTGCTGCGGAATTCGATCATGGTAGACGAACAACGTGGTGTTTTTGCTGCCGAGATTCCCCTGCATCCCCCACAGGCTCAAATAGAATTTCTTGTTCTTCACATCGAATTCGATTTGAGCCTCTTTGGCTTGCATGATGAGTGATTCGCCACCCGGCGGGGTGTAACGGATCGTGGGGTGGATCAGCGTACGACCACGGACACCGGTCACGTTGATCGAGATTCCATGGTCCTTGTCGTTGATCTGATTCTCTGTTCTGAGCTTGTCGAAAATGATGTCTTCGATCGCCATTGCGACGATTCGTTCAATGTTTCCGAAGGCCCACGGAATGATCTGATCCGTAAGGAATAGTGCGACGATGCTGAGGACACCTGCAATAAAGAACGATGGCCACATCAGGTGCATAATGTGGATGCCCGCCGCGCGGACCGCGATGATCTCGTTGTCACCTGCCATGCGACCGTAGACCACGCAGACCGACAACAAAAGCGTCGCAGGAATGGTGTAAGGCATCAAGCTGGGAATGACATACGGCATGATCTGAAGGACCTGCCAGATTCCCAAGTCAAACTTCCGCGCTTCGCCGAAAACGCCCACAAAGACCAGCAGCAACGTCGAAATGGTGATCAATCCGCCAAATACGCGGAGCAATTCCACCATAACGTAGCGTTCAACCTGTCGCATACGGAGCGTTTTTTATTCCAGAATGATCTTACCAGGAACGGGCGGTCGTATATGCGAATCGCAAACTTCAGGTCAAGATGGGTTCCTGATCCTGCATCCTGTTCCCACCCCCTTGGGAGCACTTGGGCAGGCGAATTCACTGCTGACGTAAAGGAGAGAGTCAACAACACCGCCACTCGGTTGAACCCGGGCGTTTGCGCTCGTTAATGCGGGTTGGATGGTGCTGATGGGGTGACTGCGGTGTCTGGGCGTGTTGCGGTGGCGGGCTTCGCAGTGGACTCACTGCTTCCTGGTGAAAGTCCTCGAGGAATTCACTTCCCCGTCGGGTGCTCGCTCGGTGAGGTGCTCTTGTACGCTTGGCGCAGCAACTCTGTACTCCTTTAATCACCGCTTAGTGAGGTCGCTGCTGACAATGAGTAACAAATAAAATGGTTGATGTTCCGCGAAAAGCTGTTGTTCTGGTGAGTGGTGGGCTGGATTCGGCGACCATTCTGGCAATTGCTGCCAGCTCTGGATTTGAACTTTACGCGATGAGCTTCGATTACGGTCAGCGACACCGGTTCGAGCTCGAAGCCGCCAACCGGGTCTGCTCTGCTGCCGGAGTCAAACGGCATATCACAGTTCCGCTGGACCTGCGCGCGTTCGGGGGATCCGCTCTTACCGACGAGATTGCGGTCCCCAAAGACCGCTCGGACAACGAGATGTCGGATGGAATTCCGATTACCTACGTTCCCGCCAGAAACACGATCTTCCTCTCTGTGGCGCTCGGCTGGGCAGAGGTTCTGGGGGCCTCCGATCTGTTCGTGGGAGTCAACGCGGTCGACTATAGTGGTTATCCCGATTGCCGTCCTGAGTTCATCGCTGCGTTTGAAACACTTGCCAACCTGGCGACGAAATCGGGAGTGGAAGGGACCGGAAAATGGACGGTCCATGCGCCGCTTCTCACTCTGACCAAGGCCGATATCATTCGGAAGGGGCTTGAACTGGGGGTAGACTACAGTCTCACCCACAGTTGTTATGACCCGGATCCGCAGGGCCGCTCGTGCGGGCACTGCGACTCGTGCCAACTGCGTTTGAAAGGTTTCGCGGACGCCGGTCTGAAAGATCCCGCGAGATATCAGTGAGGATGCCGTTCCAAGGGGCTGTGGTGCAATCCGTTAGCCTAATGACCTTCGACTATTGGCTGCTGCTACCTGACGCGCCATTCCAAAATCACCGACGACCCGGGTGGACGCCTATTTTCTTGCCCGCCGGCTCAATTTCTAGTCGGTCGCTCTTGAAACTTCCTGGCGGATGAGCCCGTTGAGCAGAAAACGAAAACGTTGTTTCTCGTAAAGAGCGGCTTTCTGAATTGTTCGTCGGCGTTCAGGCATCGGCATCCGGTTTGCGTTTCCGCTGCGGCGATTCTCAAGTTGATCCGGCCGAAATTTCATGGACCGAGATCGCTCGCAACGACGTCGTCCTGGTGACGCCGTTGGTCCCGGCGAAGCTGCTCTCTCATAAATCCCGTTCAGGAGATGTTTGATGTTCCGTCATCTGCGTCCAATCCGAGTCGTGTGTGGAATCGCGGTGCTTGTCTGGGGTCTCTCCGACTGGATCGCGAGAATCCTGCCCGCTCAAGAAACCGTTTCGGCCAGGGAAACCATGAACGAAGCTTCGAAGGTCTTCGCTCCGTTGCCGAAATCCGATTCGAATCGCCTAGAAGGAGTGGCGGCCGAGCAGGTGGCCTTGGGACAGAAGTTGTTCTTCGACCCACGGATTTCGTCCGATGGCGTTCGCAGTTGCATGATTTGTCACCAGCCGGCGTTGTACGGAACGGACGGTCTGCCAGTGTCACGAGGAGCCGAAAATAAACCGTTTGTCCGAAACGCACCGACGGTGCTGAACAGCGCCCTCCAATTTCGAATTCATTGGGACGGGCGGTTTCCGTCCGTTGAAGAGCAGGCCGGAGCCGCTCTGCTGGGGCCTGGTTTTCACAACCCTTCCGACGAGGTTGTCATTTCGCGACTCGACGCGATTCCGGGATACATTGATCTCTTTCGCAACGCGTTCCCTGATGACAAGAGTCCCGTTACGAGAGCGAATTGGGGACGCGCGATCGGTGCCTACGAACGAACGCTGGTCACCCCCGCTCGTTTCGATGATTTCCTGAAAGGGGACGAAAACGCCCTGAATGCACCCCAGTTACGAGGTCTCCGATTGTTCCAGAAGTCTGGCTGCGCTGACTGCCATTCAGGGGCACTTCTGGGAGGAATTTCATATGAAAAATTCGGGATCACGAGTGATTACTGGAGCGAGACGAAAAGCCCTGCCATCGACAAGGGGCGTTTTACTCTGACGAACAAGGAAGAGGATCTCTACGTTTTCAAGGTCCCCCCTTTGCGGAACGTGGCGATGACGCCTCCGTATTTCCATGATGGATCCGTCAGGTCGCTGCCAGAGGCGGTACAGATTATGGCCAGGGTGCAGTTAGGAATCACGCTGAAGTCAGAAGAAGTGCAAGATATTGTGAGCTTCTTGGATAGCCTGACCGGTACCCTTCCTTCCAATTTCACCACCGCCCCGCAATTGCCACCGGCTGCGTTCCTGACACTCCCCTGAATTCGAACGGCTAGCGATGCCTCGTGAAGTGATTAGCGCTCCTCGCGGTCGATGAGGGGCATAGACTTGCAGGGGTATCGACTTAACCTGCTTTTTGCAGTAGGGTGAAAAGCGACAAGGCGACGATGTAAATCAACTTCCCGCGTTTAATGCCTCTATTGTCAGAGGGGTCACCTGGTCTTTAAGCTGTTCCAAGAGTTCCCCGAGCGTGTGGACCCGTACTTGCGAAGCCTTCTGATCCCCCCCTTCCGCAGCTTCTTCAAGGGAAATTGCTTCGTCGCCCGCGATACGCGAGAAGGCACGAAGCGTGCCAGCGAGTCGGTGCGCGGCCTCGCGCAAAGCGAGCAAGTTTCCCGCCGCCATTTCTCGTTTGATCTGCTCCATCTGTTGCGGGCAGTTCTCCAGGAATGACTGCACCAGTGCCGAGAGCATCTCCTGGCTTCCACCACAGACTGACAGAATCATGGCCGAGTCAATCAGATTTACGTTGAACGGGCGACCGTGGGGCTGAGTTGACACGTCGAATGTACCCGGTCTGTGAGGGATGTGACTCGACGGCGGTTGATCATCAAAACAGACTGGCGTTTCCGCCGGAAGCACCTGGTTGGCCTCTGACGCCGAAGCATTTGCTGGGATTCGCGCGTGGGCTTTGAGGGCTGCCCAGAGATCGTCAGCCTTCATGGGTTTCGAAATCATGCCTTCCATCCCTGCGGCCAGGCACTGGTCCTGGATTTGTGGTGTCAAGCGGGCGGTGAGTGCGAGGATAGGCAGGCGGTCTCGGGACAGCTGCTCGTGTTCCCGAATGGCCCGGGCGACCTGGAAGCCATCCAGCTCCGGCATATGAATGTCCAGCAGTAGTATCGAGAAATTCTCTCTTAGCGCGGTGTCCAGTGCCTGTCGTCCGTCGGGGACGATCGTCACCGAGTGTCCATTTCTCAGGAGGAGTTGTTCGAGAAGCATCGCGTTGAATTGATTATCCTCGGCGACGAGGATGTTCAATGCCGTTACCGGTTCCAAGGTAGGTGCATTCGGTGAGGGTGGTTCCGATGGGGGTGGAGTGCTCTGACAAAACGCCCCTTGGATCGCATGAAGCAGGTCAGGCTGCTGGCAGGGTTTTGTGAGTCGTGCCTGGACATGGACGGGGTTCGACTCATGCTCACTTTCTTCGGGGTCTCCTGAGGTCAGCAGGATGACGGGAAGATGTGCGATCGCGGCAGTGTTCCGAATCTGGCGAACGACTTCGACACCGTCTACGACTGGCATGCGACGATCGAGCACCACGAGTTCGAATGGCCGTTCCGATTCAGCGGCACTGGTCAGGTTTTGAAGAGCCGATGTTCCGTCAGCCACACAACAGGGATCGAGCCGCCAGCGTTTCAGCCAATTTTCCAGAATAATTCGGTTTGTTTCGTTATCGTCGACGACAAGGACTCGTCGGCCTTCGATCTCTGCGGGCGAGACGTCGTCCGCAGTTGCCACTTCGTCTGACAGATCGAAACAAGCATCAAAGCGGAAAGTACTTCCTCGGCTCGGTTCGGAGTCGACTGAGACCGATCCTCCCATTTCGTGCACGAGAAAAGTGGTGATCGCGAGTCCCAGACCTGTTCCGCCATACTTGCGGGTGGTGGAAGTGTCTTCCTGTTCGAAAGGGCGGAAGATGGCCTCGAGCTTTGACGCCGAGATTCCAATGCCGGTATCTCGGATGAAGAATTCGATTCGGACCTTCCCCTGCGCGGGGGGAGCCTCATTACTGGTAATATTCACCACGACTTCACCAGCGGGAGTGAACTTGATCGCATTCCCGATCAAATTCAGCAGGACCTGACGAAGCCGCCCTGCGTCACCAATGATGTGGTCCGGAACTCCGTCATCGACATCACAAACGAATTCAAGCCCCTGAGAATGTGCCCGGGTCGCCAGCAAGCGGACGACATCGCCAATTGATTGCCGTAACGAGAATGAGGTCGCGTCGAGATGCAGCTTGCCAGCTTCGATCTTGGAAAAGTCAAGCAGGTCATTGAGGATGCCGAGCAGATTATCGCCGGCGGATTTGACCGTCTGTAAAAGGCGGCGCTGTGACTCGGTCAGGGAGGATTCCAGGACGAGTTCCGTCATTCCCAGAATGGCATTCATCGGGGTACGAATCTCATGACTGACATTTGCCAGAAATTCGTCTTTGGAACGATTTGCTGATTCGGCGGCATCCTTCGCTTCGCGCAGCGCCTGTTCTGTTTCCTTCAGGTTCGAGACGTCAATACTCGTGCCAGTGAAACGCTTCACGTGCCGGACCTCATCTCGAATCATAATGCCGCGGATCAGCATCCAGCGGTAGTTTCCGCTTCGATGCCGGGACCGATGTTCAGACTCAAATTCTTCATGGTCCCTGCAGACGAACGATTGCAAAGCCTGTTCCACTCGCGGCCTGTCATCGGTGTGGACGAGTTCCATCGGGGATGACCGACCTTCCCGTGACTCGGATGAATGGAAGCCCAACTGTTCCCAGACGTTAATGTAACTGCCGTTCTCGAAGTCGAGTCGATCATTCCTGACGTCCACTTCCCAGATTGCCGTGTTCGAGCCACGAACGGCCAATTCCAGTCTCTGATTCAGCCGGCGCAGTTCGGATTCAAGCTCCTTGAATTCCGTGATGTCGGTGCAGGACGCGATCCACTGATCGACCACTCCCGCATTATTTCGGACGGGTACTGCTCGCACTTTAAACCAGCCATAGCCCCCATCCCTTCTACGAATGCGATGCTCAAGGTCGTATGGGGACAGATTCCCAATTGCGGAGTTCCAGCGATCGACGACAGTGGGAAGATCGTCGGGGTGAACTGTCTTCAGCCATTCGCCTTCCAGCAATTTTTCGTCAGAGAGCCCTGTGTACCTTCCGACCTGAGGACTGAAGTATTCGCTCTGTCCGCAGCCGTCTGTGGTCCAGATCAGTTGCGGCAAAAGTTGAACGAGACTGCGCCATCGCTCTTCGCGATCCCGGATCGCCTGATCGGCAATTTTCCGTTCCGTGACATCGCGATAGTTCACGATCAGGCCTTCGATCCCCGGTTCATCCGAGAGGTTCTGGCCGATGGCTTCGATGTTTCTCCACTGTCCCTCGCGATGACGCAACCGGAATTCGGCAATGACGGGAGTTCTGGGACGCTCGATCATCTGTTGAAAGAAGGCTCGCTTGGCCTCGAGATCCTCGGGATGAACGATGGGATCGCGGAATACGTTTTTTCCGATTCGGTCATCGGGCAGGTGACCGAGAACCCGAGTCACTGAGGGTGTCTGATAAAGGATGGTACCGTCAGTCGAGAACAGGGTCATAATATCGGATGAGTTTTCGAGCAGGTGCGAGAATCGCTTGTGAGTCTGCTCAAGCGATACCGCAGCACGACGACGCTCATCCTGGATGATTCTCCGTCTTGCCCGGTGTAAAGATTCGCTCAGCAGACTGATAACGAGTCCTGTGGTCAGGAATAGCAGCATCGCGACGGAGTCACCGACCGATTTCAGTTCGACCTCCGCAAGCTGATTGACGATAAAATAATTCGTCGCTATCGCTCCGACGATCGTGGCGACGATCCCTGGCCAGAATCCCCCCAGGTAGGCCGCGATCATCAAGGCGGGAAACAGAGTGCTGTACAGTCCCCGCTCACCAAGTACCGAAATCCACTGCCAGCGAATCAGCACTGCAAGAAAAATTCCGGGCAGCGCGATGACGTAAGCCCAAAGTTTGCGCCTGCGAAGCTGCTCGGTCTCTTGGTCGAGTTCGCTTCCGCCCGACGAATCAGAATGACCCTTAGCCCCGCGAAGAAATTGGCTGCCCATTCAGTTCATGATCCTGTAGAGGTTCGCGATTCGGCGAAGGGATGTCATATTACGCAAATCAGCGGAACACGCCACGTTCGTTCCAACTGGAAAGTTGTCTCGACCGAGTTGATAATCCGGGAGCGCGGAAATTCTCGAGCGATAGATTGGAAACATGGCCCGATTATTATTAATCGACGATGATACGACCCTGATACCGATGCAGGTCCGGCACGCGTTCCCTCCCGAAAAATTTGATCTGCATATTGCGCACACCGGGGCGGAAGGGCTCGACCTTCTCAAGAGGGTGAATCCTGATGTGGTCCTGCTCGATCTGCGGCTGCCCGATCAGTCGGGGCTGGAGGTCTACCTCCAAATTCGCGAAATCGATCGGCGGATTCCGGTGATTTTCGCCACAATGACTAAAGGGGCAGATGACGCAATCGAAGCGATGAAACTTGGCGCGTACGACTATCTCTTCAAGCCACTCGATGTCGTGCAACTCAAAGACATTGTCGGTGAAGCCATGGAAGTTTCGCGCCGCATGCGCGAGCCAGCCGTTGTCGCCGCCGATGTCGCTGCTGACTCCGACATTGAAGGATCGATTGTCGGGAACTGCCCCGAGATGCGAAATGTCTACAAAGCCATCGGCCGGGTGACCGCCCAGGACGTTCCCGTCCTGATCACGGGTGAGAGCGGCACCGGCAAAGAATTAGTGGCGCGGGCCATCTATCAGCATGGATTGCGCGCGGACGCTCCGTTTCTAGTTCTGAACTGCGCCGCAATTCCCGAGCAACTGCTCGAGAGCGAGCTGTTCGGGCACGAAAAAGGGGCCTTCACAGGTGCCGATCGCCGACGCATTGGCAAGTTCGAACAGGTGAACGGCGGAACGCTTTTCCTCGACGAAATCGGGGATATGCCCCTGCCATTGCAGGCCAAGCTGTTGCGGGTGCTGCAAGAGCAGCAGTTTGAGCGTGTCGGTGGGAACGAGACGATCCAGACAAACGTTCGCATCATTGCCGCGACGCACCGAGATTTGAAAAACTGGTCGGGTGACGGTCGGTATCGATCCGACCTGTACTACCGATTGAGCGTGTTCACGATTCATCTTCCTCCATTGCGAGAGAGAGCTGACGATATTGAGCTGCTCGTCAAATTTTTCTTGCGGAGGATGAACCGCGAACTGGGACGAGAGGTGACGGCCATCTCGCCGGAAGCGATGGAAATCCTGAAGACTTATCCGTGGCCAGGTAACATCCGTGAGTTTCAGAGCGTCTTAAAGCAGGCGCTTCTTAACTCTGTGGGGCATGTGCTGATGCCCTCGTTTCTTCCGGGGCTGAGCGAAGTCAAAACGGATCTCCCCGCTCCGAGCACCGTATCACTCAATGCGGGTCCGGATTTTGACGGCTTCATCCGCGAGAGACTGACACCCGACGCGACCGATCTCTATGCCGAGACCCACCGGCAGCTCGATCTGTTGCTTCTCACGAGAACTCTGGAGTTCACGGGGGGGAATCAGCATTCGGCAGCGAGAGTTTTGGGGATCTCACGACAGACACTGCGCATGCGACTTCGCGAGCTCGGGATTCAGGTGAATTCCACCGTCGAGATCGATCCGGCAGCGTCAGGTCAGTCGACCGTAGGTGACAATTGATCCGCTTCTTCGGTTTACCGCATCCCGTATGTGGATGAAGTTTTGGCCGGTCGACCAAAAGCTGGTCCGCGACCGCCGGACAGCGACAGTCCAACTGAGTCATCGTCTGAGGCTTCCCTGGGATACCTCAGTAAATCAGGGGGAAAACAAAAAAGAGCGTGTCGCTGACCGATTTGGCGCGGTCCTTGCTTTAGACACCATCGGCCACGCAAGCCACCCCCCTCTCAAGGGACGCAGCAACTGATCCCTCCGTCGATCAGGCTGATCGGGAGTGCTTGTCGGAACGCCAGTCGCGTTGTCTTCGGTGGCCCTGCTCCCGTTTTCTGTCTGACGCTGTGAAGGAGTTTACGATGTCTGGATTCGATCGCCGTGAGTTCATGAGTGGTGCCGCCTTATTTGCGGCTGCAGCAACCGGTGCATTGATGGGTCGCAAAGAGGCTGCGGCAGGGGATACCAGCTTCATGAATAACGTTCCTGATCCCGCCGTGTCCGGAAAAGAGCTCCCCTCATTCAAGTTCGCATTGGAAAAAACAAAAGGCAAGGTGATTGGAAAGAGCAGTGGCAAAGAGGCAACCGTCGAAGAATTCCCCATTTCCAAGGGAATTGCGGGTGTCTCAATGACACTGGAACCGGGTGCAATGCGCGAGTTGCACTGGCATGCAACTGCAGCCGAATGGGCCTATGTGAATAAGGGACGCGTTAGAACAACCGTGGTGACTCCAGGCGGGGCCTCTGAGACGAATGACTTCGAGGAAGGTGATGTCTGGTTCTTTCCTCGGGGTCATGGCCACGTCCTCGAGTGTCTTGGAAACGAACCTTGTCACTTCATCTTGATTTTTGACAACGGCTATTTTTCCGAGTTTGGAACATTCAGCATCTCGGACTGGATAGCTCACACGCCCCCGCGACTGCTGGGGAAGAATTTTGGGGTCCCTGCCTCGACGTTCGCGAACTTCCCTAAGGATGAGGTCTACTTCGCCAGAGGGGCCGTTCCGCCCGCGCATGCTCAGACGCCACTCGGAGGGAAGAATCCTGCTCCTCTGACGCACAAGTGGCAACTCCTGAAGAACGATCCCAAGATCGATAATAATGGCGGTCGACTGTGGTTAGTCGACTCGACCAAGTTCCCCATCTCAACGACGATGACTGGGGCGGTGCTGGAACTGGAACCCGGGGGCTTGAGGGAACTGCACTGGCATCCGACTGCCGATGAATGGCAGTACGTTCTGGAAGGAAACGTCAGCATCACGATGTTCGGGTCGCACGGCCGGTTCCGGACCGAAGAGCTGGAAAAAGGTGACGTGGGCTACATTCCCCAGGGATATGGCCACTCGATCGAGAATTTGGGCAATAAGCCATGTCGAGTTCTGATCGGATTCAATTCCGGAATCTACGAAGATATCGACCTGACGAGCTGGTTCGGTGCGAACTCGGTTGACGTACTGTCGACGAATTTCAGCCAGCCCGCTTCTCTCTTCGACCGGTTTCCTCGCAGTGACGTCTTTATCACCAGATAAAATGGTGACGTCCCGTCACAGCGCTCAGGCTGTGGCCTGCCGGATATGTTTGAATCGAATTGGCTCCGTCGTAACGCAGGTCTGATTAATCAGATCTGTACTGACGGAGCCTTTTTTCGTTGATGGACCGCGTGGCGGACATCGACCGTCTTCCGTGCCGCTGTACGACGTGAGCGTGGCTGCATTCCCTGTCCTTTACTGAAGTCTGATCCATAACAACCCGTCCATAATTATGCGGGTTCGCAGCATTCCCCCCCCCGCTCTCATCAAATAAGGCAGACTCGGGCCTGGGATTAATCCAGTCCTTTTAGAAATCCCTGGTTCTCATGTTCTTGAATTAACCATGTCCCTCACGCTGATCGCCAAGTCATAAAGCGCTATATGCCAGTTTTTAGTCCGTCGGGCAAATGGCTTACCCGAACCAGTTCAGAAGATTGCAATATCGTGATCGTTCTCGTCATTTATCGCGGACAACAGCGTGATATCAGTAATTGTTGCGCTTGGCATCGGCCTTGCGTTGCCCCCCTTCAGCGGTCGCAATCGTCCCCTTTCCTGCTGACTCGGAGGTGAAGTAAGTCATGTCTACATCTACGCCTGTTCCCACTGCTCCCACACCACCTGAATCACCTGCGGCAATGGTCAATCCTCCTCCGCAGCCGGTTTCGCAGACTGAGCAGCCTGTCACATCAGAGCAGAGTGTTGTTAATGCGACAGCGCCGGTGACGACTGAAACGAATAAGAGCAGTCGTTTGCGGACCTGGTTCTCGCGCCTTGCGATCCTGATGGGAATTGCTGTTCTCGGTTACCTGGCAAAGCCTCGCATTGAGCTCGCGCTGAATACCGTTTCGACGGACGACGCTTACGTAAACGGGCATGTCACTTTCGTGACGCCGCGGGTTGCCGGGCAGGTCAATCGCGTTCTGGTCGATGACAACTACCGTGTCAAGAAAGGTGACCTGCTGGTTCAGCTTGATCCCGAACCCTACCAGATTCAGGTCAACATCCGGAAAGCGGCCGTTGAGGTCGCGGAATCCGACCTGGCGGTCGCGATGGCACAAGTGAAAGGGCGCGTCGGGCAGATCCGCTCTTACCGCTTCAGCCTCGATCACACGATGGAGAATGTTCAGAACCAGATCGCACAGCTTCGAGCAAACGTAGACCAGTTGAAGGCAGAGCAGGCCGATCTCGAGCTGGCGGAAAAGGACTACGCTCGGAACAAACCTCTGGCTGAGAAAGGGACGATCGCAGCCCAGAATCTCGACACATACAAGGCCCATGTCGACATCGCCCGGAACCGGGTTGCGAACGCACGGGACCTTGTCCAGCAGACTCGTGTCGGCTTGGGGCTTCCGATCAATCATGAAAACCCACTCGACGTGCCCGGAGGACTCGATCAGAACTTCTCGCTGGTACGCCAGGCCCTCGGTTCCCTGGTGCAGGAGGCCGCTCAGTTTGGTTATACCCCTTCATCGTGGACACTTTCGCCCAAACAAATGATCGATGAATTCCTGAGACAAGATCCGGAGGGGAATCTCGACCACATCTTCAGCAAGCTGATTACTGAAGCACCTGCGATAAAACAGGCGGAAGCAAAACTGGAACAGGCTCGCCGCGATCTGGATAAGGCGGAACTGGACCTGCGTTACTGCAACGTGGTCAGTGAGATCGATGGCGTGGTCGCTCGTCGAAATGTGAATCCCGGAAACAACGTTCAGGCTGGCCAGAGTCTGCTGACGGTTCGTTCTCTTGATGAGATCTGGATTGACGCCAATTTCAAGGAAACGCAACTGGCTGATCTGCGAATCGGTCAACGGGTCAAATGTGAAGTCGACATGTATGGCAAACGGAATGAATTCACAGGACGGATCACGGGCTTCACGATGGGGACCGGGCAGACACTGGCACTGCTCCCTCCACAAAATGCCACGGGCAACTTCGTGAAGATCGTCCAACGATTACCCGTTCGCATCGAATTGACGGATTACAACCCCGAAAAGCTGCCGCTGTTCACCGGGTTGTCCGTCGTCCCTTACGTCTATTTCAAGGAACCTGCGACAGGACCCAATGCCGGGAAGTTCTTGCAACCTCGAACAGAACTGCCGCCAGCAGAATCCATGGCATCTGCTGAGTCTCAGACGTTCTCGGTTGCCAAATAACTTCCTCACCTCGGCATTTGAAATCATAAGGAGTCTTATCGTGAGTACGGTCGCACTCTCCTCGCCTGCTGTCAGCCGTCCGGCCATCAATCCCTGGGTCGTTGCTGTTGCTGTGGTCATCCCCACTTTCATGGAGGTACTTGATACGACGATTGCGAACGTGGCCTTACGCTACATCGCAGGAGGGCTATCGGCCGCAGTGACAGATAGCGAATGGGTCATCACCAGTTACCTTGCCGCCAACGCGATTGTGCTTCCGATCTCCGGATGGTTGTCGCAACACCTTGGCCGACGCAACTACTTTCTGATGTCGATTGCTGTCTTCACGATTGCATCCGGACTCTGTGGAATCGCGACGAACCTGGAACAGCTCATCTGTTTTCGCATTCTTCAAGGTCTTGCGGGAGGTGGCCTTCAGCCCTCCAGTCAGGGGGTCCTGCTCGACGCATTCCCCCGAGAGAAACAGGGGGCGGCGATGACGATGTTTGGTGTGGCTGCTTTGCTCGCTCCAGTAATCGGTCCGACTCTGGGGGGCTATCTGACGGTCAATTACGACTGGCGCTGGATTTTCTACATCAACCTGCCCGTCGGAGCACTGGCTTTCGTGATGTGCTACTTTCTGGTGGACGATCCTGAATACATCAAGCAGGAAAGGGCATCGCTCAGAAGCAAGCCATTTTCGTTCGACTACATGGGACTGGGGCTGCTGACGATTCTGATGTCGTGCTGGGAAATTCTGCTCAGCAAAGGTCAGGAATGGGACTGGCTGGGCGACCCGTTCGGACGCGTTCAGACACTGGTTGTGCTGTTCTTTTTCTCGCTGGCTTACCTGATTTATCATGAAATGAGAATTGAACAGCCGGTGATCAACTTTCGCCCGCTCGCGGAACGGAACTTTGCGGCTTGTTGTCTGATCATCTTTTGTGCTTACGCCGTGCTCTACGGAGCGAGCACTTCTCTGCCTGGGTTGCTTCAGTCTCTGTTCGGTTATGACGCGTTCGTCTCGGGTCTCATCATGTCACCTTCGGGTGTCGCTTCGATCATGATGATGATGATCGTCGGAATGATGCTGGGACGTGGCGTGGATGCCCGCTGGCTGATTGCAGGGGGATTGGTCGTGATGTCGATTGGCTGCTATCAGATGGCCATGATGAATCTGGACGCAAGTCCCTGGCGGTTGATCTGGCCCCGCATCTGGACAATCACGGGTTTGTCGATGATTTTCGCTCCGATCAATGTGGCGGCCTACATGTATGTACCGCGACATCTTCGCGGAGCCGCGGTCGGCTTGTTTGCACTGCTCCGGAACGAAGGAGGC
>NZ_DASWWZ010000205.1:0-5317 GCF_036405755.1 Schlesneria sp. | reverse complement strand
AGACTCGATTCACAATCACGCGAGCCAGCAGGGGGTTTGATTCGTCCGTGAACCATTGCGCCAGTTGAAGTCGACCACTTCCTCCCCCCTCGGGAATGGGCTGACCTCCCAGGATTTCGAGATTGCGCCGCGGAACTTCATCTCCCAGACGATCCGGTTCACCTCGCTTCTGAACGCGAACATTCACCGGGGTTGCTTCCGAAACAGCGTAGGCCAGTTCGTACAGAGAGTTGTTCGCAACCTGTTCACGCTGCTTTTTCAATTCTGCGAGCGAATCCAGCACTGACTTCAGCTTCGCCTCCTGCTCGGGCGAAGCAGGAACGGTACGTGAGATTGCAAAGGGCTGGTTCTGAATTCCGAGATTGTCCAGATCTCGCACCGCCGTCCGTCCCGGAGCTTTTCCGATTCCGTCGGACACAAACGTGTTGATGATGCCGTCCCAGTTACTTGCGAGACTCTTGTTCTCGAAGGAAATCGGACTGGTTTCACCTGCCTTCAACAATGTTCCGGAATAGGTTCGATTCTTGAGATCGAACGTAATGGCCAGATTGTACCAGGCACCAGTTTCCAGCGATGAGACCAGTTCCCACGCGTCGCCGTTACGGACCTGGAACTCTTCGTTACTGATGCTCGCTTCAAACGCCAGCGAGACGATCGCACCATGCCCAAGGTAAAACCGGTAAGCCGCTTCCCCTTCGGCTCGATCGACGTTCCGGAAATCCAGGTTGAAATAAAGCTGTGGAGAAGTCTCGACCGTGTGATTCTGGAATTCCCGTCGAACACCTTCATTCGGGACGGTGTTCTTGACGCGAACTCCCCGAGAACCGGCGGGATGCACATGCGTAAAAGGGCTCTGAGCTTCAGCCAGCACGAGATTGGGGCCTGCAGTCACCCAGGGAGCCTTCGGAGCCTGCCCCAGTTCCTGCTGTTCCACACCGTAATCAAGACCGCCACCGATCATTGCGGGATCGAGCGTCAGGCGATCGAAATCAAGTCTGCGGATTTCTCCATCCAGCACCGCCAGTTGCTTCGCACGTTCCTGGTCACGCCGCTGAACTTCGGATGGCATCACCACCGGAGAAAAATGTCGCGGACGCTGCAGTTCTTCACCACCGGGAAACGCGAAACGGCTGCTCGCAAAAATCCCGTACAGGGCGTAGTAGTCATTGGCGGAAACCGGATCATACTTGTGATCGTGGCACCGGGCACATCCCAGCGAGAGCCCCAGCAGCGATCGCCCGACAGAGTCGATCGTGTCCGCGATGTCCAGATGCACGAATTCCGTGTTGTCGTTGTAGCCGAACCGCTTTCCGACAGCCAGAAATCCGGTGGCGATGACACGGTCTGCGTACTGTTCGGGCGTTTGATTCCCGCTTTCGAGCGCCTGTTTGGCAATGATGTCACCCGCAAGTTGTTCGCGCACAAACTCGTCGAAGGGCTTGTCGTTGGCAATGGATCGGACGACGTAGTTGCGGTAGCGATAGGCTTCGGGAACGGGGTAGTCTGCTCCGTCACCCGCCGTATCGGCATAGCGGACAACGTCCAGCCAATGACGACCCCATCGCTCACCATACTCCGGCGTGGCCAGCAGGCGGTCGACGACGGTTGCAAACGCGTCTGGAGAGGAGTCCGCGAGAAACGCCCGGATTTCTTCGATGGTCGGAGGAAGTCCAGTGAGGTCATAGGTGACGCGGCGCAGCAGGGTGCGTTTGTCAGCGAGCCCAACAGGCTTCACCTGATGTGCAAGATGTCCGGCGTGAATGTAACGGTCGATTCGAGTCTGATTCCAGGCACTGTCCTGGGCCTCAGGAGGATCGATCACCTGAACTGGCTGCAACGACCACAGCGGCCCCGCCTGAGCGACGGAGGTCGACGTATCGACCGAACCGGGCCAGGGGGCTCCCATCTCGATCCACTTCGTGAGCACCGCGACTTCAGTTGCCTTCAACGCACTGTCGGGAGGCATCGCCGACGCATCGCCGGTCCGGCGGACCGCAGTCAGCAACAGACTCTCATCGGGCTTCCCCGGCACGATGGCCGGCCCACTGTCCCCCCCTTTAAGAGTCGTCTCGCGACTATCCAGTCGAAGACTTCCTTCCTGCTTTTTGCTGCCGTGGCACTGCTGACAGTTTTCGATCAGCAAAGGACGGACGTGATTCTCAAAATATTCGGCCTGTTCGGCGGTCGGCTCGTTGGCCCACGCAATCTGGCTACCCAGCAAGGCGATAAGCCCCCCCAGGAAAGTCAGACGGCACAGGCTTCGGTGCCATTGTCGTGTCGTAGGGTTTTGTGGAAGGAATTTCATCTTCAGTGTCCTCCAACCTGAGGTGCAGCCTGCTCCGGCTCCAATGGTTTCGAAGCGTTGATAAAGCACCAGCAGAGTGCCGCGATCACGTAAACGGACGCGTACGTGAAAAATACGGCCTGATAGCCAGCCATCGACGCAGTGTATTTTTCGGCAGCGGTCAAGGCCTCGGTCCCGGAAGCTGCAGCCTGTTTGACGTAACGCTGGACGATTTCCCCCGTTAACCAGGCCGCCAGAGACGAACCCACAGTCCCCACGGTGTTCATGAGCGCCCCGGTCACCGCGGCGTGTTGTCGTCCCAAGTCCTGACAAGTCGCCCAGGCAGCCCCCAGCGTCAGATCGACACACAAAGCCGCGAGGGAAATCGAAATGCAGAACTGATGAATCGATTTCGCCTGGTAGACGCTCCACCATGACAGGGCACAGACCAGCATGGCGGTACATCCGACGATCTGCCGTGCGCGGCGCCGGTCACCGATCCGCTCGGCAATGAAACCGATGATGATCCCACCCGAAATACAGCCAATCGCCCCGACCCATAAAGGGGCACCCGCATAGACCGCCCCCAGTAAGTCTCCTTCGGATAACTGAAAGCGATCCTTCAGATAACTTGGGAAATAGCTGACATTAAAAAACCATCCGTAGTTGATCAGCGAATACATGAGACACAAAGCCCACAGGCTTCGATTCTTCAACATGGCCTTGACGGGAATATTCGAGTGGCTGTGCGGAGTCCACGTTGATCCGATCAATTCGCGTTCCGCCGCATTGACAGCAGGATGGTTTGCCGGTTGATCACGAAACCACCAGGCAAACACCACACACCACACCAGGCCGAGTCCGCAGAAGAAGAGGAACGCGCCGCGCCAGTTCAGCAGGGGAGTCGAAAATGTCGTACCACTGACAAGAATCGCCCAGACAAGCGGAGTCACGCCGCCGGCAATTCGTCCCGACATCCAGATGTAGCCCTGAGCTGTCTCCCAGTTCTTCATGGGGAACCAGTTATGGATCGCGCGGGTAATATTCGGATACGCACCCGCTTCACCCGCACCGAACAGGAAGCGAATCACGATGAGCGTTGTGAGCCCCCCCAGCGTGAGGCTGCCAAATTTGAGACCAACTAAGCCCGTGGCCGCGGTGAACAGCGACCACCAGATCACGATTCGGAGCAGGGTACTGCGCGGCCCCAGACGATCTCCGAGCCACCCTGCGGGAAGTTCAAACAGTCCATAGGCAATGGCGAAGGCCGTGTAAGCCCACTTTAACTGCTCCTGACCGCTTAAACCGAAATCTCTCGTAATCCCCGAGGCTGCCGAAGCGAAACAAACGCGGTCGATGTACGTAATCATCGACAGCCCGCACAACAGGCCAAGCACTCCAAAACGGACGTTCGTCGGACGCAGAGCCACATCAGAAGTGGTCTGCTGCGACTCGAGCGATGTCGAGGCTGTCGTGCTTGCACCTGTCATACGTAACTTCACCTGTCATGGGAAAGAAGGAAAGGATTGATCTACCTGAGAGCCGTTTGAAAGAAACGACCGTCGCGCTCTCAGCCCGTTTCCATCAGTCAATCACCCGCCCCACGACGACGATGTGTTGTCCACGCGGAATCGGTGAAACCCAGGCCTGAGCCAGCACCACACCATCGACACCCGCCCTCACCGGCCAGGGGTCCATGTCGATATGGTCGAAATCGTGCAGGTAGCCAACGATGTCACCTTCCTTGACCTGGGTGCCACATTCGAGGATCGGTTCGTAGTGACCATCAAACGGAGCGACCGAGAAGCAGGCACGGTCGACCATCTCCAGCTTTCGCTGAGTCCCCGCGGCGTGATAGCCGATCTTCTCGATCGTTCCATGGAGCTGATCGTGATGGATGGCCGCTGCCAGCACCCCGTGGCGACCGTAACGGACCCCTTCAGGATTGACCGCACATCCCCAACCCAGCTCGGTTCCGACCGTGATTTTGCCCAGTCGTTCGGCTTCACTGGGGAGCAACCCGGGCGTGATGTTCTGGTAAATCATCAGGCTGGGAGTACCGAACCAGCGAGCGGTCTCTTCGATCTTCTTCGACTGTACGGGATCGTCCACAGGATGAAAGCTGGCACAGATCGAGAAGCGTGCCACATTACCACCCGAGTGCAGGTCGATAACGACATGGACTCGCGGCCAGATATATTCACGGACGAAGGCCGCAATGCGGTGCGTAATTCCGGAAAGTGAGGGCTGGACACCGGCACCATCCACGAATGCGCGGTTCAGGTTCACCCGGTCATCCGGAGAACTTTCACGTGTCCCGGCCCGAAACGCAGAGGGATTCAGAACGGGGATGAAAATGATGCGGCCCCGAACGTCCTTCAGATCGATTTCGCGAATCAGGTGTTTAAGAACCACGGGCCCTTCGTACTCGTTACCATGATTCGAACCGAAAGTGACGAGCCCTTCGTCCGGCTTGGCTTCGGGACCAACCCAGACGGTCAGCGGGATCAGGTGATCCCCCCAGATGCTGTCATGCTCAAGGGCGACCCAGTAGTCACGACGACCGGGAGAATCGAGATCAAGCTGTTTTGGACGGGCGACAACGCGAGACATGAAGTGAAACTTTCTATCGAATGATAAGGCTTACGCCAGAATTGCCTGGATCAGTTCGCCATGGACGTCAGTCAGCCGGAAATCTCTTCCTGCGTATCGGTAGGTCAGACGCTCGTGATCAAATCCCAGCAGATGAAGAATCGTCGCATGGAGATCGTGGACACTGGTCGGATTCTTCTCGGCCTTAAACCCGAAGTCATCCGTGGCGCCGTAGGCAGTCCCCCCTCGAATTCCGCCCCCTGCCATCCAGACGCTGAATCCGTAGTGATTGTGATCGCGTCCCAGTTGCGATTTTCCATCGCCCCCCAGTTCAACGGTCGGGGTTCGCCCGAATTCACCGCCGCAGATGATCAGCGTGTCATCCAGCATCCCGCGCTGTTTCAAGTCGGTGATCAGGGCCGCGATGGGCTGATCGATCTG
>NZ_DASWWZ010000204.1:0-11850 GCF_036405755.1 Schlesneria sp. | reverse complement strand
GACACCGGTCCGTTCCGCGAGTGAAGAGCTGAAGAAATCTGTGCTGCAGTATACGTGTTCTTCCAGATTCTGACATTGCAGCAGGGTTTTGCCTTACACGAAGCATTCAGTGCCAAAAACTGCGGCATGCAGTTTGCCTTGTGGCTGCCCGTCTCAGTTTTTCCACCACGTCGTGGCACCACTGAAGCTTTGGTATTCGCGATTTTCATCCTCGCACTCAGGAGAAATTTTGTGACGTTCAGACACTGGACCGCGCTTTCCTTCGTTGTTTTATGCTGCAGCCTGCCATCGATCGGTTTAGCGCAGGAAGTTGCTGTTGAAATCACCGAAGCGGCGGCGCCCGCTGCCGCTCCCGCATTCAATTCGGGTGACATCGCCTGGATGCTGACGTCGTCAGCATTAGTGCTGATGATGACAGCACCCGGTCTGGCGTTGTTTTACGGCGGCCTCGTCCGGAAGAAGAATATTCTCAGTGTGATGATGCAATGCATCACCCTCATGGGATTGATGTCGGTGATTTGGGCCTTGTACGGGTACAGCCTCTGTTTCGGAGACTCTGTCGGAGGGATGGGGCTGATCGGAGATTTCAAGTATGCCCTGCTGAAGGGAGTCTCTCCTTATTGGAACGAAAGCCTCAAGCAGGCAGTGCATCCGATGTACGGGGAAACCGGGATCCCTCGATCGATTCACATGGTCTTTCAGATGATGTTCTTTATCATCACTCCCGCGCTGATTTGCGGAGCTTTTGCCGAACGAATGAAGTTCAGCTCGATGGTGCTGTTTTCCATTCTCTGGGGAACCTTCGTCTATTGCCCCGTGGCCCACTGGGTCTGGTCTGATTTTGGCTGGTGTTCGGAATTCAATCCGAGTGCGAAGTTTAAGGCGTACGACTTTGCGGGCGGAACCGTGGTGCATATCACTTCCGGAATCTCTGCCCTCGTCTGTGCCCTGCTGCTGGGAAAGCGACTTGGATTTGGACAAGAGCCCATGCCGCCGCACAATCTGACTTACACCTATATTGGTGCCACCATGCTGTGGGTCGGCTGGTTTGGCTTTAACGCAGGGAGTGCTGGTGCTGCCGATCTGCGCGCTGCAAATGCTTTCGTAACGACCCAAATGGCGGCCGCGGCGGGGACGCTCGCCTGGGCCGGGCTGGAATGGTTGCTCCGTGGTAAGCCCAGCATTCTGGGGGCGTGTTCCGGTGCCGTAGCGGGGCTGGTCTGTGTGACGCCCGCCAGTGGTTCAGCAACCCCGATTAGCGGGATCTGTCTGGGGCTGGCCGCCGGAATGGTCTGTTTCTTTGCATGCACGACCATGAAGAACAAGTTTGGCTACGATGACTCTCTGGACGCATTTGGTGTCCATGGCGTGGGCGGAACTCTGGGCGCACTTTTGACCGGCGTGTTCGCGACTCGAGCTGTCATCCCCGGTACCACCGAACCTTGCGGCCTGCTCGAAGGAAATCCGGCACAGCTCGTGAACCAGGCGATCGGTGCGGGAGCCGCCATGCTGCTGGCGATTGTCGGGACGGTGATCATTCTCAAGCTTGTCGACGCCGTAAATGGTCTCCGTGTCACCCAGACCGGTGAGATGCAGGGGCTGGATATTCATGACCATGGCGAAGAAGGTTACATCTTCTATTGATGCCTGAACTGATGTTTTGATCTTGATTGACGCACTGGGAAAGAGGCTTCACAATCAGTGAAGTAGCGCTCGCCGAGAACTGCAGAATAGACCCAAAAGATTTATCAAAGGAGCCGAACGTGAAGAAGGTTGAAGCGGTGATTCGCCACTACAAATTGGAAGAGGTCAAAAACGCGCTGACGCAGGCAGGAATCCAGGGGATGACTGTGACGGAAGTGCGTGGTTTCGGTCGGCAACGCGGCCATAAAGAAACTTACCGTGGTGCGGAATACACGGTCGACTTCCTGCCCAAAGTGAAGCTCGAAGTTGTCGTGGCGGACGCGGACGTCACCAAGGCGATCAAAACCATTTCTGATGTCGCACGAACGGGTCAGATTGGTGACGGCAAGATCTTCATCACCAGTCTCGAAGAAATTGTCCGCATCCGCACGGGTGAAACTGGTCCGGAAGCGATCTGATCGCCACTGTCCAATTTACCGGGCCTTTCGAAGTTCTCGGTCTGACGAGGTCGCCACTACAGAAGTCGAATTGCGGTTTTTGCCGGTTCGACTTCTTTGTTTGATCTCAAGCGACAGTTCAGGGTAGCGCTCTACTCAATCCTTCGTCGGATGCCTGTCACCTGAAGAATTCTGCGGTCGGTATACCCCTCGCGCTACAGGGTGAAGCCGCACGAATAGTTTTCAGTCACCGGCTTGCCCATTCGGACACATTTCTTGGTCGCACGGATGATGTGGGTTGAAGCCAGTAAAGTAGAGGGAGGCCACCATTCCTGAGGTTCGTTCTCGAATTGGTGAGTCTGAGTCGTCTCAGGCGGTGCCGCGCACAGAGAGAATCGGCACGCTGAGAAGGCGGGTGGACGGGCTGAGACAACAGGCCCGTAAACATTTTGAGCAGGGTGCGACGGGCCTGCAGACAGCGGCCTATCTGTCTCAGCACCTCGATGCCTTCCTGACACAGGTGTTTCAAGAAGTCTTGTCGGAAGCCGATCCTGCGCTGGTCGAAACGTTGCGTGGGCAGACTGCTCTCGTTGCAACAGGCGGAACAGCAAGAGGCGATGTCTGTCCCTATTCGGATATCGACCTGCTGTTTCTGCACTCACCCTCCTGCACGTCACAGTTTGAAAAGATCGCGTCACAGGTGCAGCGAGATCTGTGGGATTCCGGTCTCAAAATCGGTGCCAGCGTGCGCACGGTGGCCGATTCACTTTCGTGGGCCCGGCAGGAAATTCAGTTCGCCACTTCACTTGTCGATACGCGACTGCTGTGGGGAAATCAGGCGATTTTCGGGCAATTGCAGGTGCGATTCGCTCGTACGATCATCAAATCTCGCTCCAGTGAGTTCCTGGCCGAAGTCTCGGCGACCCGCAGCAAGGAAAGAGCCGAGTTCGGGGCTTCCACTCAGCAACTCGAACCGGATGTGAAACGTTCGGTCGGCGGACTGCGGGATCTGCATTTCATTCGTTGGGTCGGTTTCGCGTTGTACGGCAGCGGCGAAATTGACGCGTTACAGCGTCACGGTGCGCTCAATGCCGAAGATGCCCGCCGGCTTTCGCAAGCCCATGAATTCCTCATTGCCATCCGCATCAATTTGCACTTCGCTGCGAATAAAGAGCAAGACACACTCTCTCGCGATGATCAGTTAAGGATTGCCCGGTCTCGGAACATTCCTGCAATTGACGGTCTGCGGCCGGTCGAGCGGTTCATGCAGGAATATTTTCAGCACAGTTCGTTTATCGCGGACGTCGCGCGTCAGTTCATGGAGCAGACACAGCATAAGAAGATTCTGGATCAGGCCTTCGATTTCCTGATGTCCTATCGCGTCGACGAGATCTATCGCGTGGGGCCGGAACAGATCGACATTCCCCGTGGTCGCACCCGCCGGGCTGTTTGCGGAAATCTCGAACGGGTGCTTCATCTGTATCTGACCGCCGCCCGTTATGGACGGACGGTCGCGCCTCGGCTGGCTGCCATGATCAAGAGTGAAAAGATCAAGACGCCAGCAGTTCTATCGCCCGATGCGTCTCAACTGTTTCTTGAACTGTTGAAGACCACGGGAAAATTGGGAGAGGCTCTACGCGGTCTGCACGAGAATGGCGTGCTTGAAGCGGTTCTTCCGTGCTTCCAGCATATTCGCTGTCTGCTTCAGTTCAATCAGTATCATCATTACACCGTGGACGAGCATACTCTGCGGGCGATCGAAGCGGCAGAAGGGTTTCTGGGTGACACGGGGGCGGTGGGACGGGCCTATCGGGAAATCCATCATAAAGAATTACTTCACCTATCCATCCTGCTGCATGATGCGGGAAAAGGTTACGAAGAAGATCATAGTGAGGTAGGACGTCGGATTGCTGCGGACGTCGCCGTACGACTCGGATTGCCTGCTCATCAGCGTGAACTGGTCATGTTTCTGGTCCATCGTCACTTGAAGATGGCCGACCTGGCTCTGCGACGGGATATCAATGATCCGGCAGTTCTGCTGAAGTTCAGTCACGAGGTCGGTAGTCCTGAATCACTTCGAATGCTGTATGTTCTGACTGCGGCAGACATCTCTGCAGTGGGCCCGGGAGTCTGGACGCAGTGGAAAGCCGAACTGACCACGACGTTGTACGAACGGACCATGCTGTGGCTCAGCGGAAAAAGTCATCTGTTCGATGAACCGACCCGGTTAATGGCAATCAAGGAACAGGTCGCGAAGCTGATTGCCGGGGCTGAACCGATCGAGCCTTCCAATGGAACGACTCCGTCGGACCAGAATGAAGATTCACTGGCCGAAGAACTCGATCAGTTTCCGGCCCATTACCTGCTGGAGACTCCTCCTGCCCGGATCGCAGACGATTACCGACTGATCCAGTCATGCGGCCCCGATCAGATCCTTGTTGAAGCGGTTTATGATGCCGAGACGTCCACTGTCGAGTATCGCATCATCACGCATGAGCGACTGGCATCTGGCTGCTTCCACAAAGTTTCAGGAGTGTTGTCAGCAAAGCGGCTGGTGATTCTGTCCGCCGCAATTTATACGACGCAGGACGGCGTGATCATCGATGTGTTCCGGGTGCGTGACACGGACCATGTCGGCGAGATTCCCGGCTGGCGTGTCGATGAACTGGCCGTATCGATTCGCAAGGTCCTGCGCGGTGAGGCAGAGGTCGAAACGCTGCTGAGGTCACGAGGCAAATTTGCGCTGTCGGCACTGAGCGGTCCGGTGTCCGACCTGCCGATGCGCGTCGTGATCGACAATGAGTCGTCAGACCGGTACACGATCATCGATGTTTTTGCACACGATCGTCCGGGCTTGTTGTATGCCATTACCAAAGCGTTGTATGAGCTGAAGCTGAGCGTGGTGCTGGCAAAGATTGCCACGCACTTCGATCAGGTGCTGGACGTGTTCTTCGTGACGGATGCTGATAACGGGAAGATCACGGCAGGAGACCGTCTGACCGAAATCCCCGAAGTCCTTACGAAACAACTGGCAAGTTTTGAAGAATCCGCACGAGATGAACAGTAACCGGAGGGTCGTGTTTGTCGTTGCGGGGGACTGCATCGGCCGCTATAGTGCTTCAGTCACGGATCACGATTTATCCCATTGATACACGGAGGTTAATGGTGCAGATTCACGAATTCGATCTGAACGTCGGTGATATCCTGCATCTCGGTAACACCACTGTCACAGTGATCGATATCGAGAATGGCGAAGTGACCTTTCGGGTTGATGAGAGTGATTCCCATGATGACAACCTGTTGAATGATTCTATGGACGCAGGGTCATTTTCACTTCCCCGTTAATCCTCCTGCCAACGGCTGGTTGGGGCGCCATCGGAACAGACTCTTCGATATCGGATTCGTACGGGGTCGCTTTCGACCGATCCAGAATCAGCAATTGATGGCGACCGTTTCTTCGGATCTGCCCGCCAAAAATCTCAATCCGTGAAGCACCGCTCGAGACGACACCTGCACGGCCGTTTTCGACGGCGACAACGTTGTCCAGTTTGATTCCGTCGCAGAGCCCTTGCGCGTGAATTCCATCGAAGCGGAAGTGCTCGATCTTCACATTAGAGATCACAACATTGCTCACCTGATGCAGAGAGATTCCGGTCTGGTCCGCTGCGTAGGTAAACAGTTCATCTTCAGGTAGTTCGGGGCGATCCTGGCGAAAGTACACTCTCCCCTGCCAGGCAACCCAATGACCGGGTGGAAGCTGAGGTCGAGGATCCAGGCCGCTCTGTGGAATAGACTCGGGAAGTGGCTTACCGTCCCGCAGCAGTCGATAGAAGCCCTT
Organism: Schlesneria sp.; assembly: GCF_036405755.1. Taxonomy (NCBI): domain Bacteria; kingdom Pseudomonadati; phylum Planctomycetota; class Planctomycetia; order Planctomycetales; family Planctomycetaceae; genus Schlesneria; species Schlesneria sp. The sequence continues at coordinate 5,931 of NZ_DASWWZ010000204.1, read as the reverse complement.
TCTCGTCAGCGTCACCTTCCACAATGTGCGACTCTCGCGTCGCCAGCTTCCGGGAGGGAGCCTTCTCAGCCCGCTGATGGTGGACCCATTTCCCTGAATCATGAAGGGAGTATATGCAGTGCCACTGTTTCGGCTGCCCGTGAGGGAGATCGAGTCGTAGTAAGGGGTCCCCGTGTTGGCGAGGATGATGATGTCCCCGAATCGCGCAAGCTGTAGCGCCCGCTTGAGAGATTGAACCGGTCCCGCGTTTCCTTCCCGTCCGGTCGGGGTCACTCCATCGTCTGAATCGCGACCAACGACATTGTTGACGTAAATTTCTGACGCTGTGACAGAACTGGTCACAACAAGAAATCCCATCAAAAAGAGGTATCGAGCTGACATGGATGTTTCCCGAATCTTGTGGTCGCATCGTGACGAGCGGGTCATGGTCGGACTATCGTGCGGAGAGGTCATCGCTTTACCAGTGTGGTTGTTGGCCCTGGAATGATGGCTCACGTCCGTGCCAACGCGGTCCCTACTCGCCCCCTTCAACTCAGACTCTTGACCCGGCTTTCAGGGGCGTCGAGTCCCCTCGCTGATTTCATGGTCCTTGCGACGCATCCTCAGGGGAAGTGACTAACGGCCGGCGCGGGACAGAATCCTGTCAGAAGTCGCAGACTTTTCCGGTTGTGCAGTCGATGCGGTTTGCACAGAACCCCAAGACGCGTCAGGCCTGCGGGCGAAGAATGTCATTTGAGATCGATACACCCGACTCAAAGGCACCAACTGCGACTTCTCTGTTTCACCGGACATGACCGGGCGACTGGTCGTCTCTCGCGGCAGTACCGAGCCGTGTGCGTATCCCGGCAAAAAACGATCAGGGCGAACAGCCTGCTGAATCAATCTGCCCGTGCAACCTGGCACCGCGCAAATCATCAGAAGGGTTCGCCCTTCGTCACTGGATCAAGGCTGACCAAATACAAACGGCTGAAGCCATGACACAAACGAGTCCGTGGCTTACCGGCTCCAGCCGCAAGACCATTGATCTCGCTTACAGAACACCGTATTTGGCAAAAGCTTCGCCCGCTTTCAATCCGTTGCGGATCGAATCGCGAACTTCGTTTTCGGCGTGGACCTTATTCCAGGCACGCTGAATTGCTTCCGCTTCGATGGCTTGAGGAACGACAACAATGCCGTCTTCGTCCGCGAAGACGAGGTCTCCGGAACAGAACGTCACCCCATCGATTTCCACCGGGACATCGATATCCACGACGCGCTGGCGATTGAAGCTGTCATACACGCAGGTTTCACGTGCGAAGACGGGGAAGTTCAACGCACGAATCTTGGTGACGTCACGAATCGCACCATCGATGATCGCTCCGACGCATCCTTGATTGAGGGCCGCGGTCGTGAGGAGCTCTCCCCAGATCCCTGATCGGACTGATCCACCAGCCGCCGCAATCAGGACGTCATCGGGCTGACATTCGTCAACGGCCTTGAGTTCCAGTTCGTACGGGCGGGGATCTACATGAGCCATGTCGACCCAAAGGGAAGTCTTGCAGCGTCCAACCAGCAGGCCGCTGGTTGTGAAGGGACGAATCGGAAGTCGAGGCGATTGACGCTTGTAGCCAAGTGCGTCCAGTGCATCGCTGACGACAGCACTGTAAAGCGACTCACGCATCATCGCGAGTGTGATGGTCGAGGGGGTCGATTCGGTCATGGGGCTCCTTTTAGGCCGTATTGAAGCAATTCAAGAAGTTTTCCAAAGCCTCAATACGGCAGTGTAAAGATCTGCTGCCCTCGATGCGACTCTCAGCGAATCCCTGTGGTGGAAACCTTTGACTGGCCCAGTGTCAGTGAATGTCCCGGCCCCTGTCCTGCACTCGGTTTCTGTAGAAACTTCGGCAACTGGACGTTCTCGAAGAATTCGTAGCTCGGCTTTTCCCGGGCGCGGAGGTGGCTGTCCATATTCTCACCCTTCTGCAACTGCACAATCCCGGGTGCGTTCGTCTGAGCGGAATGCCAGACCGGCTGGTCCCTGTAAGTGAATTTCACCTGACTCACGTATTCTTTGAACTTATAAGTCCCGACGGCAATGAAATTGATTTCGGTGTCCTTGGGGCCTTCAACGCTGGCCAGCAGATTGATGGACCCGTTGGCCCCTGCCTTGCAGCCGATGGCCTCGAGTTGCCCGGTCAGGCCTTTGACCACCCGGTCCCGCTGAGTGGCATCGGGGATCCCACTGACATCAATTTTGACTGTCGTCCCCTCTCGCAAGACAAACAGGTCAGGATCGGTCAATGCCTTCTTCAGGAGTGTTTTGGCGGCGGGGTGAGGAATCTGCAGCGGGACGAGTGCACCGGCTTTCTTTTCGCCTTCGGTCACCGCGAAATAGGTGATTCCCTCCGCGGAGCGAACCTGCTCGGCTCCCTCGTACGTCCAGAGTTTCAGTTGATTCTGTAGATCGAGCAGGTAGTGATTGCCCACCAGGACAAAGGCATCATCGGGAAACTCAATACTTCCATGCACATTAAGTCCCGTACAGGGAATGGTCCGCTCCAGTTCGCCCGTCGCGAGGTTCCAGACCAGGACTTTGTCGAAGGCAAGACAGGCCAGCTTTTGACATGTGGGACTGAAAGCCATGTAAGGCCATTGGAGCTTGGTCGGCGTTTGTTGAATCGCGACCACTTCCTGTTTTTCAATGTCAAATACACCGACGTCGGAACCGTTAGAGAAGGCGATCCATTTCCGATCTGGACTCAGGGCGGGAACCGCACCGTTGGCAGTGTCGAACTGGCAGACAGGTTCGATTTCGGGGAACTTCCAGAGCACGACTTTCCCGTCGCGACTCGACGTGGCCAGCGTTTCCGCGTTCACAAATTCGGCCCAGAGGACATCACGGGCAGCACCCTGATCCGCCTCGTAGGGAGTCCATGAAACCTTTTTAGTGACCTTGTTTCCTTTGGGGATCCAGACCTCGAGCCGGTCCTGATTTCCGAATCCAAATTCTTCGCGGCGCATGATGATTTGCTGCCCATCATCATGCAGGGCAATAGGAACCATCTTGCCGGCACCGACGGCGGGCGTCCCGCACTTGCCCGTTTTCAGGTCGCAAATCGCGACTCGAATCGTCCCCCCTTCCCCGTGCTTATCCAGGAGATACCCCACTACAGCAAACTTCGATGTCGTTCCGCGACTGATCGCCATCCCCTTTAAGCCCTCAAAAAAGTTGGTCTTCGAGGGAAGCGGAATCGACTTCAAGCGGGTCGCTGCAGGGGATGACTCGGGGGCGACGATATCCAGCTTCCACGGTTCACCCGTCGCGGCCAGACTGATCTGTTCGACACCCGAGAGGTCCACAGTCACTGTCCGGGGGCCCTCTGAATCATCAGCGCTCGCTTTACCGGAAGCCGGTTTCTTTCCCGATGATTTGCTTTTGAAGGGGTCGTCGCGCTTGGTCTTGAAGGGGCTGTCTTCCTCTTCTTTCTGCAGGTTGGATACGAACTTTTGATCCGCACTGCTCAGTTTCTTCAACTCGATTTCAACTTCGTCTCCATCCTGTTTTTCCAGGGTGACGACGTCGTCCTCTACCTTGATAAACCTGGCCTTGATCTTGTTCTTTCCGGTCGAGTCTGACCAGGTGCGGTAGTCGTCCTGTGACATCACTGGCGTGGGTGAGAGGGACAAAAGAACGAACAGCCAAACAAACGAAGCGAGGCATGTGTTTCGGACTGAGCAGGTTCGCATGTCTACCTTCCGGTTGGATTGAGGGACACTACGTTCAGGGACACGATGTCGAATCGATCACGGACGCCCAAACAAGGGGGCGTGGAGAATCCACAGTGGAATGGAGCTTCGGAGTACCGAAAGTCTACAGATGCAGATGAGAATGTTTCAACGATGGTGCATGTAAGACGCTTCGGTCAGCTCGTGCTTGTCCGCTCTCCAATGCCGTCTATGAGGGATCAAACGAAAAATCCCCTGATCCTGGTTCGACTGTTCGAACCAGGATCAGGGGACGAAATTCCGACACTGCCGGACCCGGCAGCGGATTTCTTTCTCTCTCAGTTTTCGTGAGCGAGGGTGACCCTTTGGCCGGGACTACTGCCCTGCACCGTCACTCCCTTCCGCTGCGTCCGACGAGCCGATGTCGAGCTTCTGCCACTTTCGCGAACTGAGCTTCTTGAGGCCTTCCGCGGTGACGCTTCCGTTCTCTTTGAACGTCAAGGATTGCAGGCTGGCGATCTTCAGCAGGCTGTCGATGGCTTTATCGGTGACTCCCGTTGCTCGGATGGACAGTTCCTTGAGGTTCGGCAGCGACGCGATCACCTCGACTGTGGCATCGGTCATCTGTGGCACGGTCCAGATATCAAGCAGTTCCAGCGAGGAGAGTGCCGCCAGGTGTTTGAGCCCCTCATCACCGACAGAGGGAAGTTCATGCAGATAGAGTCGCTTGAGCTTCGGAAGATCGTCGAAAACTTCCATCGCACGATTATCGACGTTGGGCAGGTCGCGAAGCGTGAAGCGGGTTAGTCCCATTCCTTTGAGCGCCAGGACCCCTTCGGTGCCGAATCCCTGACAGCGGAAGATTTCGAGTTGCGACAATTTGCTCAGCTTGGCCAGATGCGGTCCAGACTGGTCCGTAATGACGAAGTCCTGCAAGAGCAGCGATTCGATCGACTGATTGCGGCTGAGCGATTCCAGGCCCGTATCATCGACGGCAGTACTGCGGTGCTTGAAGGACGTCAGTTTGGGGAGATCCCCGACCACGTCCAGAGCCATGTTCCCCGCTTCCATGTTGCCGCGCAGGTCCAGCGACCGAAGCTCCTGAAGCTTCGCCAGCCGCTGAGCACCAATATCGTTGACTTTGTTCTGGACCAGCGTCAATCGCTGCAGTTTGTCCAAAGTGCTGAGGATTTTGACAACCCCGTTGGACATGTTGGTATTGGACGAGAGATCCAGTTCGGTCAATTCTGGGAACGATTTCACAATCATCTCGACCGCCGAATCATTGATGGCCGAGTTCGTCAGCGCGAGACTCTTGAGGCCCTTCAAGGAACCGAGCGTCGAGGCCATTTCTTCGTTGAGTGCCCGGCAATTGAAGATCTGCAGCTTTTCGAGATCGCTCAGCTTCCCAAACAGTGCGACGTCAGCAGCCGTCAGGTTCGATCCGTCCTGAATGATAATTTCCGTCAACAGGTCGCCCGTTTTCGGCGAATACTTTGCACGAGCACCCAGTTCGTCGATCCGCTTGCGGGCTGCATTGACGTCATCAGCCGTGGCGGTGGCCGGTTTGGATGGCTTGGCGGCCGGCGTCGAGGGCGTGGCCGGAGTCGTTGCTTTTGGATCGGCTCCGGTTGGAGGTGTGCCGGTCTGCGTGCTGGAATCCTGGGGCTTGGCGCAGCCTGACACCACTAACAGTCCGATGGTGATTCCGGTTTTCGTCAACTGTGAAAAACTAACGTTCATGATTCTTCTCGTCTTATTTCCAAACGGCATCGTCAGTAGCGGATTTCCTACTGTATCGAGCCGGATACAAATTCTGAAGCAGTGAGGACCGGGGATGATTTACAGAGAGGGATTAAAGCGACGATGGAAGCAGGTTCCACATTTCCTCGCTCGGGCAACGACCGAGGCCGCCGGACCCCATGATCATGGTGCATGAAGGAGCGATTCTGGTGGCAGCGGGCGACGAGTTTCAGCAAAGGTTCCGTGGAGTGTCACAGCATGAAGTCCGTAAACGAAAAGGGCGCATGCCTTGCGACATGCGCCCCTACGGAATTCGGACTGCGACTAGTCGAGTCGGTGCCCTTCGGCGTAAACCGGCTTGATCAGATCGGCAACACCGGGGGTCTTGAGGCTGGCGAGGTTGGTGACCTTGAGATTCTTGGCATCCCATTCCACCTTTTCACCCCAGTCACCCATTTCACCGTCAGCTCCACCCTTGGCGGC
>NZ_DASWWZ010000203.1:0-5837 GCF_036405755.1 Schlesneria sp. | reverse complement strand
TGCAAAGCCACCAGTGCTTCTTCCCGCAGGGCTTGCTGCATCGGAATCGCACGCTCGGCAGTGGGTCTACTGATCTCACGGTAAAAGCTCCGGTCATCAAAACCTGCTTCCGCCGCATCATCGCAAGTGGCGGCGTAGTAGATGCAATCCAGCCGAGACCAGTAGATGGCGGCCAAGCACAGCGGGCATGGTTCGCAACTGCTGTAAATCTCGCAACCTGCCAACGAGAACGTTTTGAGGCGGGAACAAGCATCACGGATCGCTACGACTTCGGCATGAGCCGTGGGATCGTTCGTCGACGTGACCTGATTCCAGCCCCGTCCGACAATCTCGCCGTTTCGCACGACGACGGCTCCGAACGGACCACCCTCGTTGGCTTCCATCTTCTCGATGGAAAGGCGAATCGCTTCACGGAGAAACGTAGGGTCGAGCGGTGTTGTCATCGGTACTGCCTCCAAGCCGAGTTGAAGCTCGAAATCGACGTGGCCGACCGGGGCAGGCACGAAATCATCGACATTGCGGTGAAACCGGTTGAACTTTCGCAAAGTCTTGGAGAGAAATGGCTTACCGCCGACTACGCCGCAGAACGTCGAATCCTCGAAATCCTCTGTTTGAACTGCTCTCTCGATGGCGTAAGTCTCGTCGCCACAATGAGAAAGCCCTTCGACCTGTTGGCCAAAGGGCTTCTTTAGAAAGATAGTCGGGCTGACAGGATTTGAACCTGCGACCTCTTGACCCCCAGTCAAGTGCGCTAGCCAAGCTGCGCTACAGCCCGCGATTGACGGCTTGCGTCGTCTCTCTTGGCGAACTATTGCAGCGACGGCCGATCAATGCAAGAGAAACAGGGTTGTTTTCGTGGCTCCAACTTCATTGACTCGAAATCGGAGCGGCTTTTTCGGCAGTTTCTGTCACAAATCGGCGTCATAACCGGGCAGAGATGCGTGAGGCAACATGTGCGATGTTGTCTCCACAGGCCTGAAGCGACCCTTGGCCAGAGGCGATCCGGAGATCCTTCTGGCCTGCTTGTCATCGAAAGTCTCGAGAATTCTGGCGTATTCTTCCTGGTCCCGCATGCTGATCGGCGAAGTGCGCTGCGTGCTCTGGTTCAACGAGGCGGACCGCTCATGCAGAGATCAACGAGGTTGTCGCTCAGCGGACTTTACGACTCGACGGCGAACGCGGAAACTATTCTGGTCCGCGATTCTCACATAGAATCTCGTTGATTCGTTTCACCGCAAAGTTTGATTTCTCGCTGGCTGGACTTTTCTCATGCGGATGCGGCAAGTGATTGTTGTACTGGGGATGCTGGTTCTGGCGACCTGGGCTTCGTTCGATGCTGCTCCGGTGCTGGGGCAGGAGTCCTCCGTTGCCGTCGATCCTGACCATGCCGCCAAACGGACGAAAGGTTTGGCCCTGTTTCGGGCAGAGATCCGCTCGATCCTCAAACAGAATTGTGTTTCCTGTCATGGCGAGCACGAGACTGCCGGCAAACTTGACCTCGTCACTCAGGAAGGTTTACTCAAGGGGGGTGAACGTGGCCCGGCGGTAGTGATCGGAAGAGGGGACAAGAGTCTGCTGACGCGCGTAATCACTCATCAGCAAGAGCCAAAGATGCCCAAGGAAGGGGAGAAGCTGACGGCGGAACAGATATCGGCCATCACGGAATGGATCGATCTGGGAGCACCTTACGACGAGCCATTAATCGCCGCCAGCAATGAAGCGATCCACTGGACCGATCGCAAGGTAGGGTCCGCAGCCAGAGATTTCTGGTCCTTTCAACCGCTGCAGGCGTCTCGTTCACCAGAAGTCGTTGACACCCACGACTGGGGACAATCACCCATCGATCAATTCATCCTGGCCAAACTGCGAGAAGCGAAACTCGAGCCCAATCAAAAACTCCCGCGAGAACCGCTGATCCGTCGATTGTCATTTGATTTGATCGGCCTTCCCCCCACCGCGGAGGAAGTGTCCGAGTTTGTCGAGGACAGCCGACCGGACGCCGATGAGCGTCTTGTCGATCGACTGCTTGCGAATCCCCATTACGGAGAACGCTGGGGACGCCGCTGGCTGGACCTGGCTCGCTTTGCTGAAAGCCATGGATTCGAGCACGACTACGACCGGACCACGGCCTTTCACTATCGCGATTTCGTGGTGCAGGCCCTGAACTCGGGCATGCCTTACGACCAGTTTGTGCGCTGGCAGATTGCCGGAGACGAGATCGCTCCTGACGATCGATTGGCCATGATGGCAACGGGATTTCTGGCGGCCGGGGTCCACTCGACCCAGATCACCAAAAACGAAGTTGAAAAGCACCGCTATGACGAAATGGACGACATGTTGGGAACGATCGGCACGTCGGTGCTGGGGTTGACAGTGGCCTGTGCCCGATGCCATGACCATAAGTTCGACGCCATCCCTCAGGCAGACTATTACCGACTGCTGTCCACGTTCACGAAGACGATCCGCAGCGAAGTGGAACTCGACTTCGATCCCGTCGGTTTCCAGCGTGAAAAGTCCGAGTTCGAGTCCCAGCATGCTCCGTTCGAACAGGCGGTGCATGACTACGAAACGAACATCCTGCCTCAGCAGTTTCTTGCCTGGCAGCGAACTGGCATGACCGATGTTGTCACCACGACGTGGTTACTCCCCGAATCGATCAACTACAGGTCCGCGGGTGATGCAATCTTCACACTGCAGGAAGACGCGTCGTGGCTTGTCAGCGGCCCGAACGCTCCGAACGATGTCTGGACAATGACCTTCGACACGAACCTGCAAGGAGTTCGTTCGATCCGCCTGGAGGCACTGGCGGACCCCAGTCTCGATCGTTCAGGCCCCGGACGTGCGTCGAATGGCAACTTCGCCCTTTCTGATTTCGTCGTGACGGTTCAACAGAAAGGGGCTCCGACCGATTCTGGCCAGCCACCCGTGCCCATCCCGCTGGTCTCTGCCAAAGCGACATTTGAGCAGAATGGTCTTCCCGTGGCGGCAGCCATTGATGGTGACCCTGCCAGCGCCTGGGCGGTGGACCCCGAATTTGGCAAAGGCCACGCCGCCGTATTTGTCGCCAAAGAGCCGTTTGGGTTCCCCGAGGGAACACGAGTCACGGTCACGTTGAAGTACAACACCAATGTCCATCATTCGATTGGTCGACCGCGGTTATCGGTGTCGACCGAAACGGATCCATCGGCGACGGTGGGAGGGGCCTTGAATGAGTCTATCGTGACGCTCATCACCCGTCCGTTCGCAGATTTAACCAGCGAACAGAGGACTCAGGTGCTCGACTGGTTCAAGTCGCGGGATCCAGGCTGGGTTGGAGTCGACAAGCGCCGTGCCGAGCATGCAGCGCTGGCACCCAAACCCAATCTTCAAAAAGTTCTCGTGGCCAGCGAGGGGCTTCCCGCCGTGACCTTGAACACTCAAGCCGATGCGGAATTCCTGCCGGAAACGCATTTTCTGCGACGGGGAGAGCCGAACAATAAAGAGTCGGTCGCGACTCAGGGGTTCCTCCAGGTTCTCATGGCAAATCCCGATTCACCACAGCGGTTCCAATCGACGGCCCCCGCCGGGTGGCGAACGTCCTACCAAAGGCGTTCGCTCACCAACTGGTTGTTTGACAGGGAAGCGGGAGCAGGCAATCTTGCAGCGCGGGTCATGGCCAATCGACTCTGGCAGCATCACCTGGGCAGGGGAATCGTCGCCACCCCCTCCGACTTTGGAACACGTGGTGAGCCTCCAACGCATCCTGAACTGCTTGACTGGCTGGCACAGGAACTGGTGCGACATCAGTGGGAACTGAAGCCATTGCACCGCGCGATCCTCTCCAGCAGTGTCTATCAGCAAAATTGTGACACGGACGAAGCCCGCGCCTCGGTGGATCGAGGGAACAGCACTTTCTGGCATCGACCTCGACGCAGACTGGAAGCAGAAATCATTCGCGATTCCATTCTCTGCGTGAGTGGCATGCTGGACGACCGTTTGTACGGGCCTGGAAAACTGGATGAAACCCATCGTCGCCGCAGCCTGTATTTCATGATCAAACGCAGCCAGCTCATGCCGTCGATGACCGTCTTCGACGCTCCTGACGGGACGACACCTGTGGCGGATCGCTCGGAGACGACCATCGCGCCTCAGGCACTTCTGCTGATGAATAATCCGCTCGTCCGAGAATCCTCTCGGAAATTTGCCGCGCGTTTGCTCACGGACACTCAGAGGACCGACTCGGACAAGGCACTCGAATCGATCGTTCGCCTGGGATATGCGACCGCACTCAGTCGGCAACCGACCGAAGACGAATTGCATGACAGCATTGGTTTCCTCCAGCAGCAGCGTCAAACTTATCCCGATCCAGCAGCCGAGGCGGCGTTGCGGCAAGCGGTGGTCGACTGGTGCCAGGTTCTTTTTTGCCTGAACGAGTTTATTTATTTGGAATAAACAAGTTTGAATATCTGACGAAGAAAATCGCCCCACCGGTCGAATTCTCGGCTTCTTCAGCAACTTTTTTCGCCCCGTGAACAGTTCACCAGCCTGACAATCCGTAACTAAGTATAAACGGGATCGGGAGTTTCGCTCGGTCGATCCGATCTGGCATCAATTCCCCCTGGTGAGCGAAATATCGATGCGGAGTGCGGTGCTGTGGAGTAGAATGGGCGTGTGACCAAATCCCCGCGCAGGAGCGGTCATCTGTCGCGCGTGCCGCCGGTTCCGGAGGGCGCCACAGAATAATGTCAGTCGATGCATTCAGAAGCCTGTCGGGAGATTCCCAGATCCTGAACCGCATTCCAGTTCCAGATAAAATTGAGTTCCATGTCGAAATTGAGGGCCAAGCCGATGCAGGGAAGCACGACGCCGTCATTAAAGCGGTTGATCAACGTGCTGATTTGTGCGTTGAGCACGCTCGGTGTCTGCGTACCGTCATTGGGGCAAGAGGGTCCCGTAAGTCCAAAGCCGATCGAGGGGGTGTCTCCCGCAGAGCCTGCCCGCAAAGAGGCAGCGACGAGCAACGGAAAGTCCTCACTCGAAAATGTCCTCCCCCCGCCTGCGTTTCGGTATCTCTACGATAAGAAGACAAATGAACCCGTCGCGGTCCCTTACGATGTGACGCTCGAAGACTTGCTACGAGCCAAAGCGGGAGGCGACCGGAATCAGACCGGTCCTAAAGTGGCAACCATCAACGCGATTGCCATCGACGGAGTTGCCGACGACGAACGGGCTACTCTGAAAGTGACGTTCACAATCCGTCTGCTCAAGTCGGATCAGTTCGTCAGCGTTCCTCTCTACCTGAACGAGGCAGTTCTGATTCAACCACCGGTCTACACGGGTTACGGCGAAGAATCTCCGTTCGAGAAAAAAGACCCGGAATTCGGCTACGTGTGGTGGTTCCGTGGTCGCGGCCGGCATGACCTTGAGCTGACAGTCAGCGTGCCATTGAAAAAGCAACTCCCGTCGAGACGCCTAGTATTGTCGCTGCCACCCAGCCCCGTCAGTCGAGCCAAGCTGATCTTGCCGGGCCCCTCACTGACCACCAAAGCCAGTCGCGAACAGACGAGTCTCGACATTACGCCGACTCGGGATGCAAGGACACTTGTCGATGCGATCGACCTGGGGACGCGGTTTGATTTGACGTGGAACCCGGCTGTTGAGATCAAGCCGAGCGAAGCATCGCTGGAGTCACAAACGATCATTCGAGCCCAGATCGAGGCGGATCAGGTGGTGCTGCGGGCCGAGCAGCAAGTCAAATCACTTCAGGGTCAGTTCGACAAGTTTAATGTGCGACTGCCCAGTGCGACCGAGCAATTCAAACTCGACGATCCTGAGCGGCTTTCCTACACAACCGACCC
>NZ_DASWWZ010000202.1:0-20473 GCF_036405755.1 Schlesneria sp. | reverse complement strand
ATTGAAGTTCCGCCCGGATGTTGTAGGCCTCCTTACTGAGGACCGGGACCAGAGGATGACGCTGAGCGACCGGAAGCACGCCTGCCGTGCCGTCGTCCAGTTGAGGCAGGTTCTCTGCCACGACACATTTGGCCCATTTTGCGTGACGAACGACAGCATCCCCTTCATCCGTCAAACGCGGATCCTGCTGCGGTGACTGGTGCCAGAACAAAGCCGCCTGTGAGCGCTCCCACGCCCGATTCCAGTCGCGCTGGTAGATGGACTGGATGACTTCGGCCGATTCGAGTTGATCCCATACGCCAGCCATCCGTATGTCAGTCCACAGTGGGGACCTCAGCCACAAAGGTCGGAGAGTTTTCATCGGAGGGACATCGCTCCCTTCCGCCAATTGCCCGCCCAACTCCTGATACCAGGTTGCTGCGGTTTTTGCTGCCGTTTCATCAAACAAATCGCACAGCGACACGGCATCGTCAATCAGTAATCGTTTCTGCTCGAAACTACGGTCCGACTTCAAACCGCAGCTCACGAGTTGCCGCAGTAACGCTCCACCGGTCTCTTTCGGAGGTCCCTGTTCAAGTGCCACAACAGCGCAGGTACTAAGCCACTCCTCCGTTTCCACATCACCCGGCTGAGCATCGAGAACGCCGTTCAGCCACGTGGCCAGATCCTGGACCTGGCCAACGAGAGCCAGCGGCACACGACTTCGAAGTTGTGGGTCAGCCATTTGAGTGACCCCGGATAATTCTCGAACCTCAATATGACTGACACAGATTTTCCGGGGGGGCATCCCTGGCTGAACGAACAGCCCCATTGAATTGACCGCGCCGGGCAAGTCGAGACCGGGAGCCTCGCCAATCGCCCCCCAATGCTGACCGTCACCACTGACCATGATGTGCAGCGTACCGAGACCGGCGATCAGCTTCAGCCAGCACGATCGGGAAACGAATGGAGTCGGAACCGAATCCGGGTGAGGGGTCGCTTTGCTCTTTTTCTCCTCCGGTCGAAGGACGCCGAACGTCGTTCGCTGTGTCGCAGGGTCCAGAAAAAAGCCCAACCTCTGTAACGGCCCGCTGTCCTGATTGCCAAGGAAGATCCCCGTTCCGGGCTCGGCAGATTCGATATTGACGATGACTTCGTACAAACCTCCACGACGAGTTGCATCGGTGATTTCCGGTTTTCCGCTACGAACAGGCAAAGTGAGCAAGCTTTCGGAGTCTGCCGATTGCGAAACGAACGTAATGGAACCATCCTCATTGACAGTGAAATCGGGTGAGGAAGCAGAGGAGACGGCCCACGGGAGTGACGCTGCCGCTCCTGAGATCACCACGGGATGTGGATTCTCTGGCGGCTCAGAAAACGGCTCACTGCGGTGCATCGACACCCCGCGAAGGCGGAACTGTCCCTCAATGAAAACGTCCTCAGGTGGTCCGGAACAGGGCACACTCAGCAGAATAGTGCCCCCGCGCGCCAGGACGAAGTGGTCCTGCTGATGGCGGACTTCCAGCGTACCTCCCCCCGACCGGGAATACGCACCGCTGTCTGTCGTGAGCAATCCGAAGGAGTCCGGCAAAGGCGACCGACCCTCACGCGAGATTTCAAATGCGCCCCACATCTGCGGTTCGCGCCTCGCGTAATAGCGAAGTGCGATCCCCTGAGATCCTCGCCAAAAGTACAGAGCCAGGTCATTCACTTCGAACGGAGTCAGTCGCAGGACCGCATCCGTGGGCCAGGGAGCACGCAGCTTCGACAGTCCCTGAAAGCGAGCCGTACGACGGCCTGGCACACCAATCAGTTCGGTCGTCCACCTGGAGGAATGACCATCGACGGGGGCGAACCAGCGTTTGGCTTCCAGGTCAGAAAATTCATCATGCCCCGTCGACTGAGGGGGACTTTGCCACCAGAGACTATCGGCAGCGAGAAGGACACTGTCGGGCGAGAGCTGCGCGGACCAGGGCTCGTCGAGTGCCACGGAAACGTCCGTCGCTCCTTTTGGTGGAGAAACAGGGAGCGACGACGCCTCAGCAGAACTGACCTCTGGCACTGGTTCAGGGACAACAACGTCCGGAGCGGTTTTCTCACCCAGTCCTGGTTCGACAACCTGTTCGATTGCCGGTTGGGGGATATCCGTCGGTAGGGCGTCCGAAGCGCCCCGGTCGGCCAGCCCTCTTTCCCGAAGCAGGTAACCCGCCCCGTCCCCCATTAAGAGAACAAGACTCAGACCGATTAACCACGACCAGCGAGGCAGCGTCAGCCGCGTCTTCGGTGGCTGCTCGGCCGCTCGCTTGAGAATCGTCTCGACATCGACCTGTACGGTCGCGAGTCCACCGTGCAGTTCGGATTCGAGTTGCAGGTATTCCTGCAGCGCCTGCTGAAGCGCCGGCGACTGCTTCCAGCGGGTCCGGATCAGTTCCAACTCAGCAGACGTCAGTTCTCCTGCCGGTTTCTGTTGCAACAGTTCGATGAGTTCTTGATCGGTCATGAAGTTATTCAAGCGTCAGAAGTCTCAATTCTTTAGATGCTGTGCCCAGTGGGGGATCTGCGACCAAACCTCAATGAATCCTGTGTTGCTGACAAATTTGCTCAATCCCTTCAGCCTGCATCTCGGCGGCGTTTCAGATGCAGTTCCTTCAGGCACCAGATCGGGCAACTGCCGAGTGCAGGCAATCCCTCAAAGCCTGACGTGCCCGGTGCATCAGAAGTTTCACAGCACCTTCGCTTCGATGCAGTTCTCGTCCAATCTCCACCAGCTTTCGCTCAGACCGGTAGTGCAGTTCAATCGCCTGTCGGGCGCTCGGACCAAGATCATTCATGCATCCGGGAAGCTGTTGCAGCCGATCATCCGCATCCGTCCAGAGCGCATCTGCGGGTAACACGGATTCCAGTTCCAGACAAAGTTCCGTCCAGGCGACTTCCTTGCGTCGCCGGGCATGTCGAACATGTTCATGCAGCAGGTTTCTCGCAATTCCGATCAACCACGGTCGGATTAATGCCGTGGAGTCGAACCGTGCTTGAGACAGGTAAAACCGCAGAAACACTTCCTGGACCATATCGTCCGCGTCAACTGCCTGTTGGACGCGAGCGCGCAAATAGCCATACACCACCCGCTGATGTTGCTCGATGACCTGAGCGAACGCCGACGTGTCTCCCTGCCGGAGTTGCTCAATCAACATCTGGTCCGAAGCAGGGGTCAACATTCACTTCCAGAAAAAGCAATTTGGCGAAAAGTCCGTTCATTCTCCGCAACGATGCTACGCCACTCATGAGTCGACAATCAACCCGGAGTCTCGCTGACCGGGGCGACCGGACGGGCGATCGTCTTCTCCTACGAGTCGCATCCAGGTGGACCGGAATTCTTCGATGCCATGACAGTAAGAAGCTCGTAAACGCGGAGTCACGATATTCCGGTTTCGACTTTCCCCGGCCCATGAATCCCGCGAGCATCCGGCCTGAAGGTTTTCAGGGTTTCGAGCGACCAAAGTCCCAGCCCGACATCCTCGTTGAGGACTACAAAGACGTTATATTCAACAGGCGTTGACGATGATCTGTTTCGCAAGTTCACCGTACAACGATTATGCTCGACGATCAGATCCCGAAGTCCATCGAACGTCGCAGAACTCGCCTCACTTTATCTCTCCTCACAGGCTGAAGGGAGTGGCGGAACGATGGACAATGTCACACGATGGCGACGTGGTCCCTCCCTTTCGAAAAAGCAAATCAGAATGACTGAGAAAGCCCCAAGCTCTGCCAGAAGTCCACGGAGGACTTTTCTTTTGCGAGATTGGAGAATTGCATTATTGCTGTTGTCACTCGGGGGCGTCGCGACGGCCGTGAGCTGGAATTTCGGCCGGTTCCATTCTCGCACATCGGGAAATCATCAAAATCCGCTTTCGCAGGGAGTTTCGAAGACCTCGACCGCCGCAGCAATTCCTGCCCCAAAGTCTGTCGAAGTCCCGAATCATCAATCGTCCTCTGCACGAGGTGAAACTCCCCCCGTAGCCATCAATCCAGAAGGGTACATCGGAATTGATGCCTGCGCTGCCTGCCATGCCGAACGCGTCGCGGAGTTTCGCGAAACGCGGCATTTTCAAGCCTGCCTGCCGACGCCTGTCGACACGATGCCTCCCGGATTCCTGACTGGCCGAGGTACATTTATCCCGTCGAACAGTCCCGTCCACTTCCTGATGTCGCGAGAAGGAAATCAATTTCTGCAAACGGCGATACAGAAGACACCCCAAGGGGAACGCCGAACCTCGACGCCAATAGAATTGGTCTACGGCTCAGGGGCAGAAACAGACGAAGTCTATTTCACCTGGAAGGGTGATCTGCTGTCCGAACTACCGATGTGCTGGTTACACCCGATCGACGACTGGGGCGTCGCCGGATTCGATCGGAATGGTTCAGGCGATTTCACCCGTCCTACAACCCCACGCTGTATGGAGTGTCACAACACCTGGATGAACCATGTTCCCGGGACATTGAACGAGTATAAGCGCCATCAATCGATCTACGGCATCACTTGCGAAGTCTGTCACGGTCCGGGGACAGACCACGTTCGTCATCACGAGGCCCATCCTGATGAAACAGCCGCGTCTAAGATTGTCCACCCGGGACACCTTTCGCGAGAACGGCGGATGGATCTTTGTGCCCAGTGTCACAGTAATGCATTGAAGCACCGGGGCCCTGCATTTCGCTATCGCCCCGGCCTGCCGCTCGACGACTTCTACAAGACACTTCAGACGAAACACCCCGAAGACGACCACGTTGCCAACCAGGTCAGCTATCTGCGTGAAAGCGAATGCTTTCAACAAAGCGATCAGATGACCTGCATTACCTGCCATGACCCACATGTACACAAGCCGCGTCCCCAGCGCGGGGTAGGGGGGGCAGATTGCCGACAATGCCATCAGCCCGACGCATGTCATGACAAAGAAAATCTGCCGCTTGCGGTTCGAGACAACTGCGTTGGCTGCCATATGCCAAAAAGCGAAAAGATTCAGGTCAGCTTTGCCACCCGAGACACAGCTTATTACGCCCCGGTCCCGCGCTGGGAACATCGCATTGCCGTATATCCCGCCGCACGTGACGAAATCCTCCTGGAGTGGTACCGCACTCAATCCGACCCAGCAAGCCAGGCCGAAGTTGAGAGGCTCAGGGCAAGCCTGTTTGATCATTGGGTCTCGCTGTCGGAACAATACGCCACGGAATACCGGCTTCTCGCCGCGATCCACGCCTGCCGACAGGCACTTCGATTCAAAGGTGATCCCACCGTCGAAAGTCGGCTCAGTCAGTTAATTGTTTCGTACACCAAAACCGATCAGGGGCGTCCGAAAGTTCGGCACCTGATGACATCAGGAAACTATGACGAGGCCTTCAAACTGGCTCAGGAGATTCTGACTCTCAAACCTCACGATGCCATCACCGTCGGAAATTTAGGGACGCTTTACGCCCTGCTCGGACAAAAAGAGCAGGCTCGACAGCAGTGGGAAGCTGCGGCCAGACTTGACGCCGACGACCCCTACGGCCCTTCGATGCTCGGCTGGCAGTCTTTTCTGGACGGGGACTATGAGTCGGCGGTTGAGCAATTCCTGATTGCGGAATCGATCGAACCCTATCTCGATAAAATCAACTACCAGCTCGGACTGACAATGCTGAAACTGGAACGCTGGTCGGATGCGGTCAGCCGCTTTCGACGAGTTCTGATCATTAACCCCCGGCACATTGAAGGACACATCGGACTGAACACGGCCTTGCGTCAGACAAAGGAATATGCCGAGGCCACGTCCGTTGCGCGTCAAGCGGCGAATCTGACCCGTGAACAGAATCTCTCAGTCCTCGAAGCACTGGCCGAAACCTACGCGGAAGCGGGGCAACCCGCCAACGCGGAACGGACCGCTCGAAAGATGCTGGATCTCGCTCAAAAACAAGAGCCGCAAAAGGTGCCCGAAATCCGCCGGAAGTTGGAAGAATGGGCTGCAGCAGGGCGGCAACCTAAACCGTAAAAACCGACTCAAGGAACGGCACGAACTCGGGGGCGGCGTACGGCTCAATTTCGGACAGCAATGCACGCTATGGCGATGAGGACTGAAGACCGAAGGCGGCTTTTCTCCAGGATTCGGCCAGTTCGTGTTTACCAAGCTGGTCGGCAACGTCCGCAATCTGCAGGCACAAATCGGGTTGGCCCGGACGATCGATAATCTGCTGATTGAGTTCCACCAGCTGATCCATCAATTTTTGCGTCTCTTCCTTTAACTTCATCGACTCCTGAAACGCCTCCATCTTGCCTGCCTGGCGCTGAACCTGTGCAAGCTGATAACGAGCGACAACATGGTGCGGATCAGTGTCGAGAAGTTTCTGAAGCTTCTTTTCTGCGGAATCCAGCTTGCTTTGATCAAGATCAATCCGTGCTGACAGCAACAAGGCGTCGGGGAAAGAGGGTTGCTTCTCGAGAATTGTCTCCAGCGTCTGTTGCGCCTCTTCGACCTTCCCCTGGCTCCACAAGGCGTCGGCACGACAGACCTGTAGCTGGGGATCAGGTTCCTCTGGAGAAACCGTTGCAAGGAGTTCGGCGAACTGGCGATCACCCTGCAACGACAATGCCAACCCTTGCCGGAGTTCGAGTTGCCGCTCGGGGATCTTGCACAGTTCTAACGCTTTTTTGTAGTGCTCGACGGCGAAAGCGTGTTTCTCAAAATCCAGGTCAATCTGGCCCAGCAGATGATGTGGCCGATAGTCATCGGGAGCCAGTCGGATGACTTCGTGTAATTCTGTCCGTGCCTCTTGCATCGCGCTGATGTCGAAATAGATGGCGGCCAGACAACGGTGACCCTCGACATCGTCCGGGAATTCCGCGACGAGGCTGTTCAGGATTTGAATCGCCTTCGTCAACTGACCGGTTTGAAAAAGTGCTTCTCCAGCAATCCATAATGAGGTAGACCGGTACGGACCAACGGGAGAAACCTTGGCCATGTAGTAGAGGGCTCGGTCAAATTCCTGCCGCTTCAAGTAATAAGCTGCTCGCAGGACCGCCTGTCCTTCCGGTCCGCCACAGGCTTCTTCTCCCTGAATAATTCGCTCCATCAGTTCGCCCGGTTCTTCTTTCCGGGCCAGACGGTCGATCTCCGCAATGGGATCGCTCGCCTGAGTCGATCGGAATGAACCACAGCCCGACGTCAGGCAACACGTTAGACCCGCCCAGACCGCAATCATGAGGATGCGGTCCCATCCCATCCGTCGCGACGCTTTCGGTCTGGTTCTTCTCGTTCGATTTTCAGGAGGGCACATCGACATTAACCGGTGATCCACCAGAGATATTGATTCGGACTGGGAAGGTGTTGCTCAGTGTACCACAAGGACAAAGTAAGCAATGCGAAAGAGCCGCACTCGCGACAACAGCCTTCATCCGCGCACCCCGCGATAGCCGTTCGGTGTTCATCGCTCACAAACTCCGAATCGTCAGGGAACGAAGGACGTTCGGCCCATGTTGTTTTCTCGACGTGGCGTGTCACTCGACGGAAGCACTCGTCGGAGTTGTTCTGCTCCGTGTCAAATTTTCGTAGACGGTGAAGGGGGGGCGTTTCTGGTCCGGATTGGGTCCGAAGAGCCCGAGCACGATGTCGAGATCGCCGTCAGAATCGACATCGGCAAGAACCTGAGACGCATGGAGTGGATTACCAAACTCCAGCGGATGAGGCGAAAACTTGCCCGGTTCAGTCTGTTCAAACCAAATGGCCGAGGGGATCGCCGCCAGTTGTTCGGCACTCATCCCGTTGATCACCCGCAGCGGGAAACAACTGGAGGTGACGATGTCGAGATCACCATCCAGATCAAGATCACCAAATGCCGCTCCGCAAACCCCCGGCATGCAGGCCAGGTGATGGTCAGCAAACTGCAGCGAGCCCAGATTCTCCAGCCAGCGTAACTGGTGATAAGGCTTGATCATGAAGTTATCAAACATGTCTCCGTTTGTGACGACGAAATCGATATCGCCGTCGCCGTCGAGGTCAGCCGCTTCCAGGCCATTCAACCCGAATGCGGGCTCACGAGGGGGGCAGAGCTCCTGATTATCAAATCGAGCGTCGCCCCGATTCACGAAGACTTCAACTGCCTCGTATTCCTGCGCAATCAGTGCGACGAAATCGATATCTCCATCCTGATCGAGATCAACAGGAGGGACTCGGATCGCTCCGTGCCGTTCATCCAGTCGGCGGATCTGAAACCTGGGTGTCCCGTCACTGGACGCACGCTGTTCCATGATCCGGATTCCCCCTTTCTTATGCCAGCCAAACTCGGCAACGACGATGTCCAGTCGACCGTCACCATTGAAGTCGGCGGTACGAACTTCACAGACTCGCCCCAATCCCGAGGCGACAGTCGTTGAGCTCCAGGCGTCGTTCGGTTGCTGCTTGAGCAGGTAGACATTTCCTCGGTCGTGATCGGCTGGCTCCACGCTGCCCAGATCGGCAACCACCATCTCGAGGACGCCGTCCTGATCAATGTCAGACCATTCAAATTGCGAAGGATGAGGAATGCTGGCCAGCTTGGAATAGCTCTTTGATTCCGGGTCCCAGTACGAGACCGTCCCGCCGCTCATGTCAGCCATAACGAGCCGTTCCGTTCCGTCGTTGGTCCACTTCTTCCAGCTCAGGAACGAAATCATCGGGTACTCGACGGGCTCGGGATCATACTCCGGTGCCAATCGAAATCGCGGAGAAGATTCCGCAGCAAAGCGGATCGGTTCCGGATCAGGCAATGTCTCGGGGGCGCGACTGGTGTAGTAATCAATCGCGCGAGGTTTCTCGGGAGGCTTGATATCGCTTTTGGGATTCGATTCTGCGAAGAAGCGATATCCCTGGTAGACCTCGTGTACCCAGCGATTCTTCGGGAACGAGGCAGGGTCAGGTGGTTGATGGCACTTCGAACAGAATTCGACGATATGCCGTTCTTCCGCAATTTCCCCTGCGGTACCGCCAGTGGATAACGTACCCGGCATGGATCCCGATGGCCCGCAAGCGGGAACAGTCAGCAAACAAATCAGCGGGAAGAGCGTCAGCAGACGATTCCGGTTACGGTCACAACTCCAATGACGCACAATCACAGCTCCATGAAATCCTGCGCAGCAGCAATTCTGATATAGTGGCCAGTGAACCCGGGGGTATGGCCCAGCGGCTCATGGATGACCGTCGTAAGGACATTGGGCGGAAGTGTTTTTAGAGTAGGCCTTTGAACTTCAGTTTGCAACCCGTTGCTAAGCGTGATCGATGACTCAGAAGAAGCCGGCATCCCAGAGGAAAAAACCATCAGCGACCACCGCGACACCAGATAGCCCCGTCAGGAAACGAGTCGGAATTGGGCTGATTGTGATTGCGCTGCTCGCAGCCGGATTCTTCCTCACTCCTGTGTTGATCGTTGCCCGCGCCAGGACGCTGCTCGCCAGGCGAGAACCCCAACCAGCCCTGGCTTGGCTGGACCGAGCCCGGTGGTTTGGAACTTATCATGGGGAAATCGAGTTTCTTCGAGCACGCGCTTACCGCAGACTGGGTGACCTCGATCGCTTTCGCACTTCCATGCAGGCTGCACTGGAGCAAGGCTATCCTGCCAGGCTGCTCGAACGCGAACAGGTCCTGATGCTGGCTCAAGTTGGACGTTTAAGAGAAGTCGAGGCAAAGCTGCCCGACATTCTCGTCAACGCTAACGAAGATTCCGGTGAGGTTTGTGAAGCATACGTCGGCGGACTGCTGCTGAATTTCCAGCAGGAACGGGCGTTGGCCGTCATCGATTCCTGGTCGAAGGATTATCCGCATGACCCCCAGCCCGAGCTGATACGTGCGCAGGTACTCCAGAATGCAGGAAGATTCAAAGAGGCAGACGCTGCTTACCTGCAGGCGATGAAACGGGCTCCACACTCGTCCGAAATCAAGATGAGACGTGCGCTCGCCCTTTTGGCGGACAGGAAGATCGAACCGGCCAGGGCGCTGCTGCAGACGCTACTGACGGATACTCAATACCACGACCGTGCCAGCCTCCAAATTGCCCATTGTGAGCGTATCCTCGGCAACCACGCCCAGAGCCAGGCGGCGCTCGATCAAATCACCGACCCGGGGAAACTACCTGACGAAGATCTGAAGCTGGAACAGGGACTACTGGCTCTCGATCAGGGCAACTTCCAGATCGCAGTGGAATGCCTCGAACAAGTCAAAAAATTGCAGCCGAGATCTCTCGAAGTGGGCCATGCACTGGCTCGAGCCCTGCGGGGTGCCGGTCGAATCGATGAGGCGACCAGCGAGGCGCATCGCGTTGTGGAATCGGAAGCTCAACTCAGCAGGGTCGACAAACTCCAGGTCGAAGTCGCCGGTAATCCCGCTAACCTGGAGTTGAGACTCGATATCGGGAAAACGCTGTTGAAGTATGGAGACCCCAAGCGAGGTGTCTCCTGGCTACAGTCGGTCCTGAACCTTGATCCCGGAAATCGGGACGCCAACCTCGCACTGGGGGACTATTACCAGTCGCTTGATCCCCCATCCGCAGAGAATGAAAAGCTCGCTAACATCTATCTGGAACGTGCGAGACAACCGAGCAAAAGCCCGACGGATTCCCCTGTAGACCAGTCGGAAAACGAAAAACTCCTCTCGCGGTAACCACAAGAGGAGTCGAGAAGTACCAGAGTAGCCCGTCAGCAAACTGTTGTCGGCTAAGTTTTCAGTGCTATCTATGGTTAGTCGTCCGTCAAATCGAACGTAAAATCGTTCTTTTCACCCGGAACCACAGTTCGCTTGAGTCCTGATTTTGAGGCGTCTGCGTATTTGGCAGGAATCAGTTTTCCTGTGTTTCCGGCGCCGGGTGGTTGCAGCTTCTTTCCCTTTGAGCTCTGCTGGGCCTGCTGCATCTGTGCCAGGTAGTCCGTCGGGGAGGCATTGGCAGGCATAGCACTGCCGGGCTCTGGCAACGTCACGATGGTAATAACGTGCTCTCCAGGGACTGCTCCGTCGTTGGAATTGATTGTCGTGAGCTTAAACTTTCCGCTCGCGTCGCAGACTCCCACTGCCGTTCGCGGCGTTTTATCTGTTGCGAAAGTAACGA
Source organism: Schlesneria sp. (assembly GCF_036405755.1). Lineage (NCBI taxonomy): Bacteria > Pseudomonadati > Planctomycetota > Planctomycetia > Planctomycetales > Planctomycetaceae > Schlesneria > Schlesneria sp. Next base: position 9,397 of record NZ_DASWWZ010000202.1, on the reverse strand, counting down.
CAGCACCTTTCACCGGCTGCCCCTTATAGTTCACGGTTCCCGAGACAGGAACAACTTTCAGGGTGGAGCCCCCGCCGCCACACCCGATAATGGCGATTACTGCGAACAGAGCACAACGAGACAGCATCGAAACCTCCGAGTCACAAACAAAGCGAGAAAACCATAAGAGGACATTATCTCTTGCATGACAGATGTCTGCTGTCGCAAGGGTTCAGACGGAAGCACAAAAGGCGCGTCGTTCGACGCGCCCCTTGGCAGTTCAGCACATTGAATCAGGCGGTCATCTTTAGGCAAGAGGCTAAGAGAAGGCCTGAATCACACATGACCACTAGAACGACACAGTGTTACCATCGCGTCGATCACCCATTCGCTGATAGGTGCCGTAATCGATGTTTTCGCTAAGGAACTGGACCGATCCGTCGCAGAACAGGAAGTGAGCGCCGCCTGTGTGCTGTGACTTGAATCCCTGTGACGTGTTCCAGGTATCGGCCCGGTGGCAGTTATCTGCTCGCGGAGGCGACTGTGGACAGGTTGGGAAGTTGATCGGAGCCGTCGTCGCGGTCCAGATCGAGTTGTTGTGGAACCAGCCGTTGTTTTGATGGTCAGCACACTCGGGACGAATTTCCCCCATCAGAATCGTGTTGCTGGTACCGTCAGTAACGTCCCGCATGCGGGCGGCCCAGATTCCGCGGCTGAACATTCCGGAGATTTCAGCAGGATTCCAGGTGTTTGAGTGACCGGCTGGTCCGGTACCGAAGTATCCACCCGCATTTGTGCCACCGCGAGCGGCGTGCTGTGGGTCTACCAGGGGACCGTGTGGTGGATACAAGCCAGGGCAGCCAGTTCCGCCGTTGACGTCCATTCGCTGTGCACCGAGCGATGGAGCATAGTTCGTCTTCGCACGGCCCGTGGTGTCGGGTGAAGTCGACGTCGGGCAAATGAAGGCGGGGATGATGATGTCGTAAATTGGCTTACCATTTACGACAATCGTTTCTGCGTTGGGAATAAAGAAATTGATCTGGTTGTACAATGGCGCTTGATCGATGAAAGGCAGAATCATCGTCAGTTCTGTACCGTGCTGAGTGGCGGTCCACTCGGGCGTCAGCGCTGGGTATCCCCACTGCAGACTGTTGTTAGGAAAGCGGTTATGGGTGTCATGGTAATTGTGCATTGCCAAGCCCAGTTGCTTGACGTTGTTCTTGCACTGTGTTCGACGAGCTGCTTCGCGTGCCTGTTGAACTGCAGGCAGCAGCAATGCGATCAGAACTGCAATGATGGCAATCACCACCAGCAATTCGATCAAAGTAAACCCCTGATTCCGAATTCGGCGCAGCATAAAACGATCTCCGAGAAATGTGAGAACGACGCAACGAAAACGTGGCTCGCAAGAAACGAGTCAACGACAAATCAGAAGGGAAGAGAGAGAATTTGAGATTTCATCGAGTCAATTGAAATTGATGGAACTTTTTTACCTAGTTCGTTATGAATTCGCAACACAAAAATTTCATGAATCTTTAATCTGAACAGTAGGCTCTTCAAAATCTTACACGATCTGGGTGATCAATAATGCGTTTTGACAAGCAATCTGTTCTGCCCCTGCTTGCGACCTTATGCGTCATTTTCCTGTCGAGCTGCCAACAAAATTCTGAAATTCCGGAAGCCCCTCTCAGCCAGTCTGAACCAACGCCCGCAAGTCTTTCGGCACCGATCACTTTCGTCGAAAAACCGGATTTCTTTGCGAAGCCGTTCTCTTACGATAATGGAGAAAACAGCGAGTATTTCGCGATTATCGAAGCGATTGGGGGAGGTCTGGCGACCTTGGACTATGACCGGGACGGGATGTTCGACCTGATCATCGCTGGCGGAGGCGAATTGCTTCCCGAAAATCAGATCAAGCCCAAACCGACAGGGTTCTACCGTAACATCGGAAACTGGAAGGGGGTTGATTTAACACATCTCTTTCCGCCCGCTGCCTTTTTCTCACACGGTGCCTACGCCGCTGATTTTGACAACGATGGATTTTGCGACGTGATCATCACGGGCTACGGTGGAGTTCAACTTTTGCACAACACGGGCGATGGCCACTTTCAGGATGTGACTCGCCAGAGTGAACTCATCGACGATTCCTGGAGTACTGCGGCAGCCTGGGGAGACTTTAACGGGGATGGAGTTCTGGACCTTTACGTCGCCCATTACGCAAACTGGTCCTTCGAGAATAATCCCGTTTGCCTGGAACGCCCCTCTAATCTTCGCGACACATGCGCCCCGCGTAACTTTGTATCACTCGATGACTCGGCATTCCTCGGGACAGGGGATGGGCGGTTCAGGTCTGCCCATTCCGATTTGGGCTTTTCACCCGGAGGAAAGGGGTTGGGCGTCCTGTCAATCGATCTCGATGGAGATCTTGATCTGGACCTGTACGTCGCAAATGACGGAGAACCGAATTTCGTCTACCAGAACAACGGAGGCACCTTCAGCGATGTCTCGATCGTGAGCGGTGCAGATCGAAATGAACGAGGTCTGCCTGATGGCAGTATGGGCTTGGAAGGGAATGATTTTAACGGAGATATGCTGCCTGATCTCTGGGTCACCAATTTCGAGAAAGAGTCCATGGCCTTGTATCGGGCAATGCCGGGAAGCTACTTCCAGCATGTAAGCCAGCCCTTAGGAATCACAGGGATTGGATCCGAATACGTGGGCTGGGGAATTTGCCTGCGGGACTTCGATGGTGACGGGGATGAAGACGTCTGTATTGCCACGGGCCACGCCAACCGCCACTCCCCCACATCTCCCCGTTTTCAGGTCCCCATTCTGCTCGAAAACCAGGACGGACGGCTCTTCTCGAGCGTCGCCGCGAAGGCGGGTTCCTATTTCACGACGGGGCATCTTGGCCGAGGTCTGTCTGCCTGCGATCTGGACAACGACGGACGGATTGACCTTGCGGTCTCGCAAATCCTGGCTCCCACCGTCGTCCTCGAAAACACAACTCCCCATACTTCTCGTTGGATCGGACTGCAACTTGTCGGTCGCACCACATCCCGGGACCCGATCGGAACACGGATTGTGCTGCGGTATGATTCGGCCCGCCAGACCCGATTTATCACCAGCGGTGCCAGCTACCTCTCAACATCTGACTCGCGTGTCCTGTTTCATGTCCCCGAGGCAGCAGAGAACGTTTCCATCGAGATTACCTGGCCGTCAGGTCAGGTGCAGATTTTGTCTTCTCCACAGTTCAGTCAATATTCCGTCATCGTCGAGCCCCCCAGCGATGAGGTCGCTGCCTTGGAAAAACGGGGGTAAGACATATCACGCTCAGGTCGAATCTCACGCGTTCGTTCCCGCCGGAACTTGCAGGCCTAAATGGGAAGCTCAACCGCAGCCACGTCGTGGCAGCATTGCAGACATCGTCCTTTGGATAGGTGGGCCTAACACCTCGTTAGAGAGATGAATTAAGTTCCAGGTCCGGGCCTCTGTTCAGGCAACCTGCCAACGGACTTTCAACAGGAAACCAGCACATGAATCACGATGCCTGTTCACGCCGTTCGTTCGCCGCCATGACGGCCGGAGCATTCCTGTCAACGGCCGCATCGTTACGAGGCCAGGAAAGTGCTGCTACCGATGCCGCCAAAGGCAACGAGTCACCTGCGGGGCCGCGAGAAGCTCCCTTTGAACGAGACTACGAAGCCCCTGCATTTCAGCCCAAGTGGAAAAATCCCCAGATCAACCGCTTACTCATTCAGGACTTCGTGATGTTCGCACACACGGACATTGAGATGGTCAAACGATTGCTGGAGAAAGAGCCGGGGCTGGTCCTTTCGACCATCAATTGGGGAGCGAACGACTGGGAAAGTGGACTCGGCGCAGCGTCACACTGCGGTCGACACGACATCGTAGAACTTCTGTTGGAGCGGGGAGCCCGTCCAGACATTTTCTGCTCGGCCATGCTGGGGCAAGTGGATATCGTCAGGACACTGCTCACGTTCCAGCCCAGGCTGATCGATGTCAAAGGACCGCACGGCTTTTCGCTGCACTTCCATGCACAAGTGGGGGGCGAGCGGTCCGCGAACGTGCTGGACTATCTCCAGTCCATCCGGTACGTCGAACTGAAGCCGAATCCGTTCCTGAAAATGAACGAAGAAGCAAAAAAGAAAGCGGAGCCGGAAAAAGGGGAGGGTCTCAAGGATCCCGCAAACGCCCCGTGAGGCCACACACACTCTCTCTCGCTCTCTTGGTTTCACACACCACGCGAAAAATCATCAGGTGGGGTCGGGTGTTGCGGCGGCATAGGCCTTTGCGGTGTCGTAGAAATCGAAATATTCCACGATCTTGCCATCTCGAAAGCGGAAGAAGTCTGCCTTTGGCGACTCAGCCGACTTCCCCGTCAATTTACTTTTGAACGAGCAGCGTCCCAGCATGACGACACGGTCGCCCTGCTCGATGAATTCGTCAGCATGGAAGTAGAGCATCTCCCAGGTGGCACGTAATTCGTTGAAGTAGTTCTTTGCCTGCTCCTTCCCCGTGAGCGCTTTAGTAAACTCCATTCCCGCGTTCCCATCCGACAACGAGGTCATCCTGACATCGTCACACATCAGATCCAGCCATTGCTGGACAGATTCCCCACGCGAATCATTCCATTCTCGATACGCGACTTGAAGTTTTTTCAAATTGGGCGAAGCGTCTGGTGCTGGCATCAGTTTCCCTCCGGATCCTTGTGAACGACACGCAACAATCTGAACCGACCCCTAATCATGCACTTCATCTGTCCCGGAAGTAAATCGGGAGGGCACAAATGTTCCCTTCCCGAGAGATTGGAGGCGGAACGAGGTGAGCGACCCCGACGACCTTCCCGTCACGGTCAACCACAATTTCGAGTCGCGAGAACCGATAAGGCAGCCGAAACGGACAGGCAATCGGCTTGGTCTAGACGCATTTTCCCACTTCGACGATTATCCCGACCAGCCGAACCTCACAGGAGTTACTGATGTCCACTGCAGCCGCTACGACCGCCGTTCCGAATCGACTCGTGGTCACACTGTGCACGTACAATGAGCGAGAAAACATCGCCAAGCTTGTTCCGCAAGTGCTGGAGCAGCTTCCCGAGGCACATGTGCTCGTCGTTGACGACAGCTCGCCTGACAGAACTGCCGATGTTGTACGGCATATGATGGCACAAGATCACCGCATCAAGTTGCTGCTCAGAACGGCCAAAGAGGGACTCGGCGCGGCCACCATTGCCGGATTTCAGTGGGCCATCGATCACAACTACGAATTTGTCCTGAACATGGATGCCGATTTCAGCCATCATCCGCGCTACCTTCCTGCTTTGAATGGAAGCATGGAAGTCGCTGATATCGGAATTGGCTCCCGGTATGTACCCGGAGGGAGCATCTCGGGATGGAGTCTCACTCGACACTTCATGAGTCAGTCGATCAACTGGTACTCGCACATCCTGCTTGGGCTGAAGGCTAAAGACTGCAGCGGCGCATTCCGCTGCTACCGCGTCAGCAAATTACAGGAACTGGACTTCGGCAAGATCCGTTCGAAGGGCTATGCCTTCCAGGAAGAATTCCTCTATCGCTGCACTCGAATTGGCTGCCGCATCGTCGAAACCCCCATCCGCTTCGAAGACCGTATCGTTGGACAATCCAAGATCAACATCCCGGAAATCATCCGCTCGCTTCGCGATCTGTTCCTGCTGGGACTGGAAGGGATCCGCGAAACTCCGGTGACGCACGACGAACCGGCACAGCAGACATTTCCCGCAACGGTGAAGTTTCAGCGCGAGGAGTGCAGCAATTCAGCGCTGCCGATGCCCAGGCAATCCAGCCGTGCCGCTTAAGCACCGTCGTGGAGTTCATTCCCAAGAACGGGCTCGCGAATACCCTCTTCACAGTCAGTCCCAGCAGAATCATCTGCAGGACAGCGGACACCATCTCGCCAGGTGATCCGCTTGGATCAGTTCACCCCGGCCGATTGTCCAGGAAATCACCTCACCTGACGGGCCAATTCCGGTAGAGTGAATTCGATTCACGTGCGGATTGATCACATCGACAACGCCAAGAGGCGGGTATTGACCTGGGGCGGGAATATGCTGAAAAAGCGACTTGGAAGAACCGGGCTGGAAGTCAGTCAGCTCGGTTACGGAAGCATGGGACTTCGCGGTCCTCGGACGTGGGGGGTGCGAGTCGTCAGCGACGAAGCGGCCGATCGCTTTCTGAATCTGGTGCTCGATTCGGGGATCAACTTCATTGACACGGCTCCGGACTACGGCATCACCGAACAGCGAATCGGGCAATTTATCGGTCAGCGACGCTCCGAATATTTTCTGGCCACAAAATGTGGTTGTGCACCCATCCAGCATGCTGACCATCTGGAGACCAAGCATACCTGGAGTCAGGATGTCATCACCAGAAATCTCGAAAGCAGCCTGCATCAACTTCAAACCGATCATCTCGACATTCTGCAATTCCACGGTGGGGATGCGGACAGCTTGCAGCGAAACGGCCTGATCGACCTGCTGCTGAACTTCAAATCGCAGGGGCTGATCCGGTTCATGGGTGTTTCAAGCAGTCTGCCCGAGTTGCCGGGCATGATTGCACTCAACGTCTTTGACACATTCCAGATTCCGTACTCCTGCCTGGCCCCAGAGCACCATGATCTGATTACTCAGGCGGCGGAGACGGGAGCGGGGATCATTATCCGGGGCGGAATCGCTCAAGGGGGCCCCGATGCCGAGATACAGCGTCCCGCACTCAATGATGTCTGGACACGTGCCCGGCTCGATGAGGTTCTGCCGACAGGGATGAAACGGGCAGAACTCGTGTTGCGGTACACTCTCACTCATCCCTGCTGCCACACCACGATCGTCGGGACGTGCAACCCGGAACACCTTTCCGAGAACCTCGCGGCTGCTGCGGCCGGCCCTTTGTCGCAGGACCTTTACGATGAAGTTCGAAAACGTGTCGCCCGACTTTTGCGCGACGCGTGAGGTGACCAGCTATTCGTCGCTCCAGGTATTCAGTTTCCAGCGAACTTGCCAATGAAATACGACAATCGTGGCGATGAGAATGGCGAGATTTCCGGAGAACGCAACTTCCGAGGAAAGTGCCAGCCAGCTACTGATGATGATGAAAATTAAAACAATAAACAGCAGTAGCAAACTGGGTCCGGCCCACCAGTTCCTGGAATAAAGCTGAGTGATCACCGAGATTTGCATCAACAGCACACCGAAAAGAAGCGCGATAGCCAAAACCATCATCATCGCAGTCGGATTGGTGATAGTTCCAGCCATCACCGCGCAGAGAAGCGGAATGAGCAGGCCGTCGAACTCCCAGACCGCTGCGCGGAATTTCTCGACGATCACTTGCATGGGGTCCGAGGGAAGCAGCATCAGGCTGTTCCACGTCTGATGTCGAAACTCTGCTGTGACCAGGGCATCGAAACGGACGGTTATCGCCAGGATGAAAAGGCAAGTCGCGGCGATTCCCGTAACCAGAGCCTCTCCCTTCGCAATCGCCAACACGACACCAATCAAGATCAAAAAAGCCATAACTCGCCAGCAGGATCGGGAAAAATTTCCCCCTCCCAGGATGTACTGGTCCTTCCATCGCAAAGGACGATCAGTGCAGCGGGGTCGCATGAAGTGAGGAGTGGAGTTCATGAGATCGACTTCCGACGTGTCCTTTGCGATCTGGTTCCCCTCGATGGTCACTCGAAATCTTCTCTGCATGGTCAGCACTGCCCGCCAGATGCAGATCGAACCTGTCATCAGATGCAGCCAGTAAGAGATGTCGAAGCACGAGAACGTGCCGGGAAAAATGAGAGTTCGAGTCACGGCAACGATCGGTGTCAGATTGATCATCGCGACCATGCCCTGGTGCCAATCGAGAAAGCCTATCACGGCCCCGGCAAGTCCGAACAGAAAATTGTACAGAATCCCCCATGCCAGCGTTGCGACTGCGGCCGCTCTTTCCGGATTGCCTTTTGGTTTTGAGGAAACGCTGGAGATCAGCGCAAATCCCGACATCAACACGGCCAGTAGAAACAGCCAACTCACTCCCGCTAACGCGATCCCAGTATCCAATGGCCCCATCGTCAGTACGAAGCCCCATAACGGGACCATCAGCAGCAGCGACAGCAGAATCGTCAGCCAGCGACATAAGGATTTGCAGAAAATCAACGTGACCGGATCGATTCCCGTCAGCTTCACTAAGTCATTCAGTTCGTCGGAAACTTCCCAGCAGACCGCTCCGGAAACATGACGGATGCTCCCCAGCACAAGACTGAACGCGGCAACTCCCCACAGCGCCCGCTGTAGATGAATTCCTAATCCGGGATACCAGGTTGCCGCCATCAGCTTGAGCACGACTCCGGCGAGGAAGACCGGAGTGAGCAATACGAAAAAGTTCCAGCCCCGCACGGCTTCACGCTGAAAACACCAATACAGGAACACCTCGGTTCGCAATCGTTCAGAGATCGAATCCATTCGCCCGTAGAGATGATCCGGACAGATCGATTCTGAATCATCCATCAGAACTTCTCCTGCCCGGGACGGGAATCTGCACGAGCTATTTGCGACGTTGCAGGGGATTCAACCGTCGCAGGTCCAGCGGTGAAAACTTGACGGGTTCAAGCGACGGAACAGCGGGTGAAGGGACATCGTAGTCCGCTTCCAACTCGACCGCCACAATCCGCAGATCGTCCAGCAGAATTTCTCCCAATCCCTGCAGTGCGATGGTCACTGACATATCCTGAGATTCGGGGACCGGGCGTATCAATTCAAATTGCCGCCAGTCTTGAGCGGCCTTAAGCCTCACCGCCCCCGATTTTCCCAGCAGGCTGTCGTAGATGAGTGCCCCTTCAATGCTCCCCACGATCGTCGCGGGAATTTTGACCCAGCCTGTGATCTTGACGAACTGACCTTTGTGAACCGTAACACTGGGAGAAACGACGGTCACCGGAGCACTCGAAATGACACTGGGAACTGGTCCGCCCGGTAGCGGGCTCGCCGCGAGTCTCAAACTGAAATCACCCTGTCTGGCGACGTGATGAAGTTCGGCGATGGACTGGACGGTCTCAAGCATCGATTGCTCATGCTTCCAATGCTCTCCGATCAGAGTTTTGATGTCTTCGAACTCACCGGACGGAAGCAGATTCTCTTCCGACTCCAGCGAGCCGAGCTGTCCGATCCGTCTCATCAGACTCCAGTGCTCGGGAAGTGACTGAAACGATACGGCCCACGGGCTCGAAGTGACATTCGGCATCGACTGAATGGCGTACTCCCAGTGGTTTCTCTGCAAGAGACGAGCAAACTGGAGTGCTTCCGATGCGTGCTGCTGGGCTTCAAAGTAGTTACCCGCCTGCATTGCCGACTCGGCTTTGTCCAGTTGCTGCCTCG